>JAIUPE010000006.1 GCA_020160875.1 Pseudomonadota bacterium | reverse complement strand
TCGCTGTCCAGCGAAGACGTCGCTTCATCCAGCAAAAGGATCGGCGCGTTCTTTAGAAACGCGCGGGCGATCGCCACGCGTTGGCGCTCGCCGCCGGACAGCTTCATGCCCTTTTCGCCGACGACGGAGTCATATCCATGTTCGCGCTCGGCGATGAATTCATGACAATGCGCGAGTTTCGCGGCGGCGATGACATCTTCATCGGACGCGTCGGGGCGGCTGTAGCGGATGTTGTCGCGCACGGAGCGGTGGAAAATGCTGGGGTTCTGCGGGACTTCACCAATGCCGTCGTGCAGGGAATCCCAGGTCACATGGACGATGTCCTGACCGTCAATGACGATTCGTCCGCTCTGATAGACGAATTGCCGCCGCAGGAGCTTGATGAGCGTACTTTTGCCCGCACCCGAAGGCCCGACAAGGCCGACGCGATCGCCCGACTTTATTGTGAGCGAGAAGTCGGCGAAAACGGTCGCGCCGTCGGCATAGGAAAAAGTCACGCGCTCGAAGGCAACCGCACCGCCACTCACGCGTAGCGGCGCGGCGCCGGGCGGATCGACGATCTCGTGAGACGCAAGCACCGTTGTCAGGGCTTCGCTGAGGATGCCGTAATACTCGAAGTAGACGAAAAGATTGTCGCCGAGCGTACGGATGGTCGCCGCGACCGTGAACGACAGCATCAGGACGGTGGTAAAAGCGCCCACGGACATTGTGCCCGCGAGCGCGTCTTGCAGGCTTTCCCAGACAAGCCACGCAATAAAAGCGACGCTGAAAACGTGCAGCGTCATGCGCATCGCGGACAGCGACAAACGCAGCTTGAGGTGCGCGGCGCGTTCGGCGGCATTGAATGGCTGCATCGTCGCGCGTTCATAAACCGCGCGCGCAAAACTGCGCACGACATCCCAATTCGTGACCGAGTCCACCATACGGCCAACCACATCCGCCGCCGCCTTCGCGTGGGCCTTGGCGAAGTGACGCATACGTTGGGCCGTGAAGACGGCGATGACAGTGAACGTGGCGAGGAAAATGCAAAAAGGAACCAGGAGATCGGGCGCCTGATGAAGGATCATGACGACCGTGATCGTCAGCATGACTCCGAGCCGCACGATGTTGGTGCAGAGATAGTCGATGATGATCATCGCCGCATTTCCGGCTTGACGGATCTTCTGCACAAGGCCGCCGCTGGCATTGTCCATGAAATAGCGAGGCGCGTGTCCATGAAGATAGGCGAACATCTCGTCCTGCATATGCAGGCGAAGATCGGTAAGCCTCATCTGGGAATAGGACGCGTAGAGGTGCGCGAATACATATGTCCCGAACCATGTGGTGCAGAGCGCCGCGAACCACGGCGCCACCTTTACGAGCGCGCCGGCTTGCGCGCGCGTCAACCCCTCGACAAGCTGGCCGATAAAGTACGGCTGCAACGTCTCGAGCGCGGTCCAAACGCTCATGAGCAGCACCATGCCGGTCAGCGGCAGGAGGAACCCTGCACGCAGATAATGGAAGATATAGCGGAAGGGCGTACGCGGCAGTGCCGGCCCGTCTCCGGGGCCGATCTCGAGCACTGCGTCCGCACGCACGGCGGATTCGTCTGGCATGAGAGGAGTATAAAATAAAAAAGCCGGGCGCAGCCCGGCCTTTTCATCGCGAGATGTGCGGGCCTGACTTGGAAACGCCTACTTAGAAACCTGGCCGCGCACTTCACCGCCTTTATTCATGGCGGTGTGAACGTTGACGTACATCTTGCCGGCATTGAACTCGGCGATCTGGGCGTCGGTCAAGACCACCTTACCGGTGAGCGGGCTCTTCGGCGGTGTCCCTTGCACGCCGAGCAGCACCACAACGCCGGCGTTCGCACCCTTATCGGCCGGACCGTGCACATGCGCAGCGACGGCATCGCCGGTCAAACCCTCCCAGGTCACGGTCCATGTGAGTTCCTTGGTGGCGGGATTCAGCACGAGTTCGGCCTTGCCCTTACCTGTACTGGCGTTCGGCGGCACTTCTTCAGCGGACGTCAGGGTGGCGGTGTACTTCACCATCGCGTCGGCGGCTTGCGCGCCGAAAGACATTCCGACGGCGAAGAGAGTGCCGGCAGCCAGTTGGAACAGCTTGCTCATGAGATCCTCCCACTTGCTTATTTGATTACGGCGGTGCGCCGCGCGCGTCCAGGGCGACGCAGAGGATAACCCCCCTATTGAAGGTGTCTAGGCGATTTGCCGAAAATCCAACCATTGCACGGGGTTGTGACGCGGACATGAAACGCGCCGAAGATCGTTTGTCACTCACAATCAATTGACAGTTCAACCGCCGGGACGGCAGGACAGAGGTGTCTTGAAGCTGCATATAAAGGAGAGGACGATGCCTTACGTTGACGGTTTCGTAGTGCCGGTTCCGAAAAAGAACGTGAAAAAATACAAGACCCTGGCCACCAAGGCGGGCAAGATCTGGATGGAGTTCGGCGCGCTGCAATTCCGCGAATGCGTGGCTGACGACGTGAAACCCGGCAAGCTGACGTCCTTCCCACAGAGCGTTAAACTCAAGAAAGACGAGACGGTGATGTTCTCGTGGATCGTCTACAAGTCGCGCAAGGACCGCGACCGCATCAACAAGAAGGTGATGATGGATCCGCGCCTTGCCAAGATGATGCAAGGCAAGGAGAATCCCTTCGACGCCAAGCGCATGATCTATGGCGGATTCACAACCCTTGTCGACCTTTAGAGAATCGCGCGGTCATGTCGCTTACGCTCTATTTTCATCCGTTCTCGTCATATTGCCAGAAAGCGGTGATCGCGCTTTACGAGAACGAAACACCGTTCACGCCGAACATCATCAACCTCGGCGACCCGGCCTCCGCGAACGCCCTTAAGCGTGTGTGGCCGCTCGGCAAGTTTCCGGTGCTGCGCGATGACGCACGGAGCGAAACGATCCCGGAATCAAGCATGATCGTTGAATATCTTGCGCAATATTATCCGGGGCCGGTCGCGCTCATCCCGGCTGCTCCGGATCTCGCGCGCAAGGTGCGCGGTCTCGACCGGTTTTTCGATCTCTATATCAACGATCCGATGTCGAAGATGGTGACCGATCATTTTCGCCCGGCGGGCAAAAACGATCCACACGGCGTCGAAACCGCGAGGAATCTCCTGCTCACGGCTTACGGTATCCTTGAGACGGAGCTGCGTGGAAAGACCTGGGCCGCGGGCGAAGGGTTCACGATGGCCGATTGCGCCGCGGCGCCTTTCCTGTTCTACGCGAACCTCATGGTCCCGCTCGAGAACCATCCGAACGTTCGGGCGTATTACAATAGACTGGCGACGCGTCCCTCTTTCATGCGCGCTCTGACGGAGGCACAGCCCTACAACAAGGGCGTGCCGTTCGAGCGCGCGTATACGGCGGAATTCAACCGCCTGGCGAAGGCATAAGCACAATGATTGACCTTGTGATCGAACAGCGGCGCAAAAACCTCGGCGGCTTCGAGGTCGGACGAGTCTTGCCCTTCGCCAAGCGACGCATGGTCGGCCCCTTCGTGTTCTTCGATCACATGGGACCGGTGAACCTCGCGCCCGGTATTCCGCGCACGGTGGATGTGCGCCCGCATCCGCATATCGGCCTTTCGACCGTCACCTATCTGTTCTCCGGCGAGATCATGCACCGGGACAGCATTGGCTCCGAAGAATCGATCCGTCCGGGAGAAGTGAACTGGATGACCGCTGGGCGGGGCATCACACACAGCGAACGTTTCGAGAAGGCGCGCGCGCAGGGCGACCACTTGCATGGCATTCAGGCCTGGGTCGCACTGCCGAACGAACACGAAGAAACCGCGCCGGGCTTTTCGCATCACGAAGGAGCCGATCTTCCCGGATGGGATGAAAGCGGCGTGCGCGGGCGGCTGATCGCGGGGACCGCTTATGGCCTTACGGCGGGCGTGAAGACGCACTCGCCCTTGTTCTATGCGCATCTCGACATGGATGCCGGCGCCAAGGGCGAAATTCCCCGTGGCCATAGCGAGCGTGCGCTTTATGTCGCAACCGGCGAGATCGAGATGGCGAACCAAAGTTTCACAGCCGGACAGATGCTGGTGCTGACCCAGGATGCCGCGACGTTCACGGCCAGAACGTCAGCGACGGTGATGCTACTCGGCGGCGAGCCGGTCGGCGAACGTTTCCTGTATTGGAACTTCGTCTCTTCGTCGAAAGTGCGTCTTGAACAAGCCAAGGCGGATTGGATCGCCGGGCGCATGAAATTGCCCGACACGGACAACAAGGAATTCATCCCGCTGCCGCCCGAGCCCGCGCCGTCTCCACCGCCGATCGCGTAATAACGATGCGCGCGCTGATCCTTGCCCTCTTCCTCCTTGGCGTGACCAGCCCCGCCTTCGCGTGGAATCGCGACGGGCACCGCTTGTCATGCGCGATCGCACTGGATGTAATGGCGCCGGCCACCCGTCATGAAGCTTTCGAAATCCTGGACATCACGCGCGGCGAGGACTTCCTCGATCTGTGCTTTTGGGCCGAGCGCGTAAAAGCGTCGCAGCCCGAAACCGCGCCGTGGCATTCCATGCTTCTGCCGCGGGGCGCCGACGCGATCAACCTCGTCCGCGATTGCCCGGAGCCGAAGAGCTGCGTCGTGACCCGCGTGGTGCAGGAGATCAGCACGCTGAAAAGCGATGCGCCCAAGGCGCAGAAAGCAACCGCGCTGAAACTCCTGATGCATCTGATCGCCGACCTGCATCAACCCTTGAATCTTGGGTTTGCGGACGACGAGGGCGGACGCAAGATCCCGGCCGTATTCCTGGGCCGCGCCACCACGCTTTACGACATTTGGGAGACCGGCCTTCTGGAGGCCGAGCGCGTGGCAAAAGACGGCGAACACGAGACCTTGTGGCTGGCGCATGAGGTTCAGACCCATCCGGCGCCGCTCGACTGGGCGCGGGAAAGTTTCTTCATCATGCGCAGCCCGGCGACGGGTTATATCGGCAATCCGGGGGGCCTCGCGTTCGACGAACGCTACGTTCAGCAGAACCGTCCCATCGCCATGGGTCAGCTTGAGAAAGCGGGCGTCCGCCTCGGCCTTACGCTGAACGATGCTCTACGTTAGGTTTCATACATGAATGCTTTTAAGAAAATCGCCGTGGTCGGCGCGGGGTCCATGGGCGGTCTTCTGGGTGCGAAACTCGCGCTCGATGGTCATGACGTCACTTTCATCGCGCGCGGCGCAACACTGGACGCGCTGAAGCGCGGCTTCACGATGATCGACGCGAACGGCGCGCGCCACACACCGCCGGTCAAAGCGGCCGCGGCCGAAGACGCCGGGCCGTTCGACCTCGTGATCCTGTGCCTGAAGGCTCACCAGATCGCCGCCGCGGCCAAGACGCTGCCACGCTTGTTTCATGCCGATACGCCCGTGCTCGCGGTCCTGAACGGCATTCCCTGGTGGTATTTCCATAAGAACGGCGGCGCCTTCGACGGCCGCGCGCTCGCCTCCGTGGATCCCGACGGCGCCATTGCCCGCGCGATCGACGGCCGGCGCGTCATCGGCGGCGTCATCTACGCCGCGGCGAAAGTGGTGGAGCCCGGCGTCGTTCATGTCACCGATACGATGCGCTTTATCATCGGCGAACCGGATGGCGCCGCCTCGGCGCGCGCGCAGGCCATCGCCGGCATGTTCAACCGCACCGGCTTCAACACCGTCGTCAGCACGGAAATTCGTTCCGACATCTGGACCAAGGTGTGGGGCAACTCGTCCTTCAACCCCGTCAGCGCGCTGACAGGCGCGGGCCTTGCCAGCATCGTGCGCGATCAAGGCGCGTGCGATGTCGTACGTACGGTCATGCGCGAAGTCCAAGGCGTCGTCGAAGGCCTCGGCCTCAAGATGAAGATGGATCTGGAACAGCGCATCAAAGTCACGGAATCGCTTGGCGATCATAAGACGTCAATGCTGCAGGACATCGAAGCGCGGCGTATGCCGGAGACGGACGCGAACATGGGCGCGGTCGCCGAGATCGCCAAGCTGGTCGGCGTACCGACCCCGATGCTCGAAACCATCCACACGCTCACCCGGCTATTGGGCCGGGCCGTGACGGCGTGAGGGCGGCCGCCCTTTCCTTCCTTTTCTTGATCGGCGCCGCCGCGCCAGCCCGCGCCTGGGGTCCGGACGGTCATCGCATCGCGTGCTCTACGGCCTGGGACGAAATGGCCGCGCCCGTACGCGCAAAAGTCACGGCGCTCCTTGAGCTATCCCAAAAAGAGGCCTTCGCGGAGAGTTGCGCCTGGCTCGACACGCAAGCACAAACAAACCTTCATCACGTCTTTGTCCCAAAGGCCGCGCGCGCCATAGTCATGGCGCGCGATTGCGCAAACGGCTGCGCCCTCACCGAAATCGGTCGCAGCGTGGCGATCCTGAAAAGCAACGCGACACAAGCGGACCAGGCACGGGCTTTGAAAACCCTCGCCCATCTTGTCGCCGACATCCATCAACCCTTGAACATCGGGTTCGCAGAAGATGGCGGGGGCGCGCAGGTGAAAGGCTCCTTCAGGGGCAAAGCCGTGACGTTGCGCGCGATGTGGGAGCAAGAGATGATCGCGACTCTCATCAAACCGAATTCATCCGGCCTTTCTTACGACTTTAAATCGATCGAAGGACGAGCGCCGGAAACCCGCGCGCGCACGCCGCTCGACTGGGCGAATGAAACGCTTTGGATCATGCGTTCGCCCGCGACCGGCTATTTGGGCACGCCGGGCGGCATCGACTACGACGACACCTATGTGGGACAAAACCGCCGCGTCGCGCTCGCACAACTCGACAAAGCCGGCGTGCGGCTTGCGGCGCTGCTCACGGACATTCTCGATGGGACGTGAAGCGATTCACGCCTGCCCCAAGGACGCGCCAATCTGGATTGTGCGCCGCAAAGGCAAGGCAGCGCGTTATTCCCGGAAAAGCTAGAGGCCATCCTTCAGGAAGGCCGCGATCAGTTCGAACACCCGCGCCGGGTGCTCCTTGTAGGGAACGTGACCGCAATCGGTGAGAATCGCGAGTTCGCTGGGACCGCCGGCGAATTCGCGGATCATCTCGGGATGCCGGAGCGAGCCGTATTCGTCCTTGTCCCCGTGCATGGCGAGGACCGGGCAGCGCAGATTCGGCAGGACGGGCTTGAGGGACCAGCCGGCGAACGCGGGTTGCGTCCAGGTCTCGATCCAAGCCGCGATCACCCATTCTGTTTTCGCGCCGTGATATTTGCGCAGGCGCGCGATCCGGTCGCTGCCGGGGCCGAGGGTGGCGCGCGCGGCCTCAATGCCTTCCAAGGTCACCGTCTCGACAAAGGCCTGCGCGGCCATGGAGACGATGCCTTTACAGCGCGCGGGGAAGCAAGGCGCGGCCGAGAGCGCCATGCCACCTCCAACGCTGTGTCCGCACAAAACGAATGTATCGATGCGAAGCGCCTCGAGCACCGATGGGAGCCCGTCACGGCCTTCGGCAGCGATAAAATCCAAGGCGAGTTTACCGGGATGAGCGTCGGAACGCCCGAACCCCAGACGGTCATAGGCAACCACGCGGCGGCCCGTCGCGGCCCGCAGTTCCGCAGGGAAATCGCGCCAAAGATCGATGCATCCCAGGGAATCGTGCAGCAGGACGATGGGCGGCGCCCCGGCGGCGGCCGGCCATTCGCGCGCAAAGATCCGGCCACCGGGAACGTCGATGTGGTGGTCGTGCGGAGCGTTCACGACGCTTCTATGACGTCAGGGATGATGAGAGGGAGAATGGCGCGCCCGGAAAGACTCGAACTTCCAACCTTCTGATTCGTAGTCAGATGCTCTATCCAATTGAGCTACGGGCGCGCTGTGGACCCCATTTCTCCGAGAGGGGACCCGTTCGGCGGACCGAACGGGCGCTTGGGATACTAAGATCATGAGACCTATGCAAGAAAAACCTCCAGAAATTCCAAGGGGAAGTTTTGCCGGGGGGCCGGCCCGGGGGCCGTCTCCCGGCTTGTTTGCGTTAGGGGCATCGCGTAAAGTCCCAAGTGGTGCGGGGCGATGACGGATTATGATGCATCGCCAAGCCGTTGGGGTAGCTTCTCTAAGGTTTGAGTTCGGGAAAGACCGGAACGGCTCTAGGCGCAGTTTTCAACCGGCGGATTCTCCTGCGAGTTGGAGCGTCCGAATTCGGGGACCGGGTGGAATACTCACGAAGTGATTGCAGACCTTTAGGAATGCAGCGCCTGCCAAGCTGGTTGTGGGGAATGAGAGAGTAAGAATGCAGGTATTGGGGCTGTCCATAGTACGTCACGGACAAGGCAAGCTGGGCCATAAGCGCTCTCTCTTAAAGCATGCAGCCATTGCCGCCTTGGCCATTACGCTGGCCGGGTGCGCGGGCCAGGGCGCGAGCCAAGCGAATGCTGCCGAAACCACATCAGCCGCCGCACCCAAACAGGTCGCGGCCGCCGTTGATTCGCAGAATTTGGCGCCAGCCGCTTCTTCGTCCAGCCGCTTCGGACCCACCGCAGTCGGTCAGAAAGCCGCGCAATTGCGCACGGATTTTGAAAAGCTGCGCACAAACACAACGACCCGCAGCGAGCAGCTTGAAACCATCCGCAAGCAGACCATCGCCAATGTGAACGCCTATCATACGCTGGTGGGCAGCATCCGTTCGCGCCTGCAGATGGGCTCGACCCCCGGCAACCCGGAATTGCTGGCGAACTGGAGTTCGGCGCAGACGCAGCTGACTCAGATCGACGCGGATATCGCGACGCTCAATCAATTGTCGGCGCAGGTGTCCAGCGACGCCGGCGCGTCGGCCTTCATCCTCGAGAACATCCGCGCGGCTTATGGCCTTTCGGGCGCTCTCGAAGACGACCACCGCCAGCTGCGTCTGTTGGAAGACGAAGTAAACCAGAATGCGATCGTGATCGACCGCGCGCTCCTGGACCTCAACGCCGAAATCGGCCGCCAGCAGGCTTATGTGAGCAGCGAGCGTAACTCGCTTGTTGAACTCGCCGCGGAGATCAATGCCGGCCAGTCTTATCCGGCCGCCGCGTCCGCCGGTCAGCGCCGCGCGGTGCCGGTGCGCAACGTCGCGACCGTGTCGGCGGAAGCTTTCGCGCAGAAGAAGCCGCTGGTCGTGATCCGCTTCGATAAGCCGGACGTCGCTTACGAACCGCAATTGTACCAGGCCCTGTCGCGGGCCCTGGAGCGCCGCCCCGACGCGGTATTCGATCTGGTCGCCGTGTCGCCGCAGGGCGGCAACCCATCGGCCGCCCGCCGCAACGCCGATACGGTGTTCGCGTCGATGACAAACATGGGCCTGCCGGCCGAACGCGTGGCCATGGCGGCCATGCCGAGCGCCTCGGCCAAGACGCCGGAAGTGCACATCTACGTGCAGTAAACGCTTTATCCGAACAAAAAACGGGCGGGACTGAAATATCGGTCCCGCCCGTTTTGCTTTTAAAATCAGGCTTTTTAGGCGGCCGCCGCGTCCGAAGCGATCTGCGCCGCGCCGTCGGTCTCAAGCGTGACAGCGACCGCGTGCACCACGGCGGCGATGCGCACCGCCTGCTGGACCTGCGCCGCCGAAACGCCGGCTTTCCGCAGGACCTTTTCATGGCTGTCGATACACATGCCGCAGCCATTGATGGCCGAGACGATCAGCGACCAAAGCTCGAAGTCGACCTTCTCGACGCCGGGATTGGCGAGCGCATTCATGCGAAGGCGCGCGGGAAGCGTGCCGTACTCCTGATCGGAGACCAGGTGTACGAAGCGGTAGTAGATATTGTTCATGCCCATGATCGCGGCCGCGGTCTTCGCGGCATTGAAAGCCTGCGGCGTCAGGATCGTCGCGGCATCGGCGGAGATCGCGGCAATGACCGCGTCATTGCGCGCGGCAATGGCGGCGGCGAGCAAACCGCCGAAAGTCTGCTGCGGCGTGAGCGTGGTGTCGGCTGCGACGGACGACAGGTTCAGCCGCAGATCCTTGGCGTAGTCAGGAATGGAGTTCTTCAGGGCTTCGATGTGAGTGGTCATGACGTCCTCGCGTTGATGAGAGAGGGGGCGCCGCTCCGCCTGTGAGGGGGGTGGCCGGAGCGGCGCCAATCGCGGCTGGAGGGGGGATCCAGCCGCATCGCAGCAGCTAGCGGGGGGACTAGGCTGCCTTCAGGGTGTCTTCGCCCTTCTTCCAATTACACGGGCAAAGCTCGTCGGTTTGCAGAGCGTCGAGCACACGCAAGACTTCCTGCGGATTGCGGCCGACATTGAGGTCGTTCACCGCGACGTAGCGCACGATGTTGTCCTGGTCGGCGATGATCGTGGCACGGAAAGCGACGCCTTCGTTCGGCTCGAGCACACCGAGCGCGGTCGCGAATTCCTTCTTGATGTCGGCCAGCCACGGATACTTCACGGCGGCGAGGTCTTCACGGCTCTTGCGCCAGGCGAGATGCACGAAATCGCTGTCGGTCGACGCGCCGATAAGCTGGGCGTCGCGGTCCGCGAATTCGCCTTCGACGTCGTTGAAACCGATGATTTCGGTCGGGCAGACGAACGTGAAATCCTTCGGCCAAAACACAAAGACCTTCCATTTACCGGCGAAGCTCTGGTCGGTCAGGACCGGGAATTCGCCGCTGGTGTCGGAAACGGCCTTCAGGGCGAAAGCGGGGAGTTTTTGTCCAATCGAGATCATTTTTAGCGTCCCTCTTGTTGGGTTGGTTATGGATGTGCGGTGGGCTCGAGAAGATATCTAAGGGACGATTGTGATTGAATCTAACGATTAATAGTGATTATATTAATCGATTATGTCACTTAAACCCCTGCCTTCCGCCCGCCAGCTGAGCTATCTGATCGCCCTCGTGGAAACGGGGCACTTCGGTCGCGCGGCCAAGAAATGCAACGTCACCCAGTCGACCTTGAGCGCGGGCCTCAAGGAGTTGGAAGCGACACTTGGCGTGACCTTGATCGAGCGCACGCGGCGGCAAGTGGTCGTCACGCCGCTGGGCCGCATGATCGCCGCGCGCGGCCGCGAGGCGATTCGCTATCTGGAAGAGCTGGTCGACCTGGCGCAAGCCGGGCGCGGGGAACTCGCCGGTCCCCTGAATCTCGGCGTCATCCCGACCATCGCGCCTTATGTGCTGCCGCGGCTGATGATGGAAACCGAGCGCACATTCCCGAAGCTGAAGTTATTCGTGCGCGAGGAACAGACGGCGCCCACCCTCGCGCGGCTTCGCAAAGGCGAGCTCGATCTCGCACTGATCGCGCTGCCATACGACACGGACGGCCTTGAAGTCGCCGAGATCGGCGAAGAGGACATGGTGGTCTGTATGCCGGCCGATCATCCCCTGGCCGCGCGCAAGACCGTGCGCGAAACCGATCTCGCCGATGTCCCGCTGCTGCTGCTGGAAGGCGGACACTGCCTGCGCGATCACGCGCTGGCGGCGTGCCGGCTTTCGGACCGCGCGCTGAAGGAGGTTTTCCAATCGACGAGCCTGCCGACCCTCGTATCCATGGTCGCCGGCGGACTTGGCCTCACGCTTCTGCCACGCATGGCGATCGCACGCGAGTTGGCGGGGCGCACGGATCTCGTCGTGCGTCCGTTCGAGAAGCATCACCCGATGCGCACGATTGCCCTGTGCTGGCGCGCGGCGGCGGCGCAAGGCGAGAACTATACCCGGCTCGCGAAAGCCTGGGCGGGCGCGAAAATCGCCGAGACGCTTTAGAGTCTGCCCTTAAGCCTTCGGGATCGCGACGTTGTCGATGAGGCGCGCGCGGCCCAGATGCGCGGCCGCGAGGATACGGCCCGGTTCGGCGTTGGAGCCGAGCGGGGCAAGCGTCTCGGCATGGCGCGCCTCGATATAATCCACCTTGGCGAAACCCGCGGCGAGAATCTGCGCGCGCGCCGCCGCGGTCGCGTCGGCAATACTCTCGCCTTTCGCGATGGCCCGCGCGGCCGTCGCAATCGCGGCGTTCAAGGCGGGCGCTTTGGCGCGTTCATCGGCCGTCAGATAGGCATTGCGCGACGACAGCGCGAGGCCGTCGGGCTCGCGCACCGTCTCGACGCCGATGATATCGACCGGGATGTTGAGATCGGCCACCAGACGGCGAATGACCGCGAGTTGCTGGTAATCCTTCTCGCCGAACAGCGCGATATCGGGCAGCGCCTGCAGGAGAAGCTTGGTCACGACAGTCGCGACGCCGTTGAAGTGACCGGGGCGATGCGCCCCGTCCAACTGCTCGCCAATCCCGCCGATCTGGACGCTGGTGGCGAAGCTCGCCGGATACATGACCGACACATCCGGCGCGAACAGAAGATGCACGCCGGCGGCATTCAGCATCTCGAAGTCCTCGGTCTCGCGCCGCGGGTAGGAGGAAAGATCCTCATTCGGTCCAAATTGCTTCGGATTGACGAAGATCGTGGCGACCACCCGGTCGGCCATCTTCTTCGCCCGCTCCATGAGCGTGATATGTCCCTTGTGCAGCGCGCCCATGGTCGGCACCAGCGCGACGGTATGACCTTCGCGGCGCCAGCCCTGGATACGGCGGCGCAAACTCTCCACGTCACGGACCGTGACGAGACTTACATTGGCTGCGGCCATTGGGATCAGCGCTTCTTCGATGTCTTTGTGGGTTTAGCGCCCGGTTTCGCGGGCGGTTTCGCGGGACCGGCGCCGTAGGTGTTCTCGGGCGCGGGAAAACGGCGCGCGCGCACATCGGCGGCATAGCTCGCCACGGCCTTCGAGACTTCGTCCCCAAGCTGCGCGTAACGCTTGGCGAATTTCGGCATAAAGGCGCTGTAGAGACCAAGGATATCTTCCGCCACGATCACTTGACCGTCACAGCCGGCGGACGCGCCGATACCGATCGTCGGGGCGGCGCAGGCTTTGGTGATCTCGCGCGCGACGGTTTCAACGGTGCCTTCAACGACGATGCTGAAAGCGCCGGCATCGGCCAGCAATTTCGCGTCGGCGATAAGTTTCTTTGCGTCTTCGCTGGTCTTGCCTTGCACGCGAAATCCGCCGAGCACGTTGACCGATTGCGGCGTCAGCCCGATGTGGCCCATGACCGGAATGCCGCGCGAGACGAGGTATTCAACGGTGGGCGCCATGACGGCGCCGCCTTCGAGCTTCACGCCGGCGCAGCCGGTTTCCGACATCACGCGGGCGGCCGCCTTGAAGGCGTCGACGGGCGACGCCTGATAGGCGCCGAACGGAAGATCAACGATAACGCAGGCCTTGGAGCTGCCGCGCACGACCGCTTTGCCATGCGCGATCATGATGTCGAGCGTAACGCCGACGGTCGTATCGAGGCCGTAGACCATCATGCCCAAGCTGTCGCCGACCAGGAGAAGGTCGACATGCGGATCCATGAAGCCCGCCATCGGCGCGCTGTGCGCCGTGATGCAGACGATGGGGTCGGCGTTCTTGCGCGTTTGGATATCGCGCGGCGTCAACCGCTTGGTGATGGGCGTACCGCCCTCACGCTTCGGAGGCTGTGGAATCGTGCTCATGCGTTGGCCCTCATGGCACGCTCTCTACTCTATTTTCGAAACTTTTATAAGGGTCGCGATCGTATCCGGAAACCGCGCGCCCTTTTCAGGATCGCGCCTTATTTGCGGGAGCGGTAATACCACAATACGGCCCCGATGGCCGCGAGTAGCACGAACACTCCAGCCGCCTCAGACATCGTCACTTTAAAGACTCACTTTAGACTTACAGAGGTAACCGGATCACGAAGGTGGTGCCGGCGCTGGAGGTGGACGCGAGCTCCAGATCGCCACCCTGCACGCGGATCAGCTCGCGGGCGATGGGAAGACCTAACCCGGCGCCGCCGGTACGGGTAGAGCCCGCGAAAGGCACAAATAGATTCTCCAAGGTGCGTTTGGGAAGACCGGGGCCATTGTCGGCGACGCGAATCACCGCTTGATCCGCCTCCCGGTCACTTTCAAGCGTCACGACCGTCGCGCCCGCCTGCGCGGCATTGCGCACGAGATTGTCGGCCACGCGCATCAGCAGTTCGGGATCGGCCGGGAAGACGACGTCTTCACCCGTCACGCGCAGCTCGCATCCGTTACAAACTTTTTTCAGTCCGCGCGCAACGTCCTGAAGGAACGCCGTACTGTTCAAGGTCCGCTTGTGCACGTCGGGCAAGCCTTGCTTGGCGAAACTCATGGTCGTTGTGGAGAGTTGCACGGCGCGATCGACGGCCTTCATCATGCTCGCCGTCATGCGCCGCACCTCGGGATCGGGCGCGGCCTCGAGACCATCCAGCTCCAGGGTGGCGGTCGCAAGGATATTGCGAAGGTCGTGCGAGATCTTCGTCACCGCCGTGCCGACCCCGGCGAGACGCTCCTTTTCGAGGAGCGCCTGGCGCAATTCCCGCTGCATGGCGGCCAAGGCTTTCTCGGCGACCCCCACTTCGTCTCTGCGATCGGACGGCTCGATGATGCGCGCGGGATCCTCCGGCGCTTGCTGGAACGACGTGATGGCTTCTGTGAGACGGCGCAACGGATGCACGGCCAGCCATTGCAGACTGACGTAAACCGCGGCGGCGGCGATGACCGAGACAATGAAACCGATGAACAAAATACGGCGCCCGTAATTGTACATCTGGGTGCGGAGCGGCGATTCGTCGAGATACACTTCGACGAGCACTTGCGGATCGCGCAGGGAGTAGCCGGTGACGGCGACGGGCACCTCGCCCGAACGCGCCATCATGCTGAACGCGTTGAAAATCGATTCCCAATAATTCTCGCCGCGCAGATCGTAGACGTGCGGCAGCACGGTCGGGATGCTGGGACCCAACGTGCGCGGCGCCTGGCCGGGGCGGAAAATGGTCATCCCGAACATGCCGCTTTGAAACAACAAGGTATCGCGCAGCAGAGGGTCGATCTCGCGGGTCGCGACTTCGAGGGCGACCAGGACCAGGTGCGCTTGTTCCAGCTTCTGATTGAGGTAGGCGATGCGCGCTCGGCTCATCATCGGCGCGAGCACGGCCGCCTGGGCGAACATGACAAAGGCGATGGTCAGGATCAGAAGGCGCGCCGACAGGCTGGAGGTGCGCTTGGGCGGCGCCGGCAGGGCGGCGTCCCGGGCGCGCCGGACCCGAGCGAGGTCGGCTTCGCTCTCTTCCAGTCTGATCTGCCTACGGTCCGCCGGGGCCATCGATTCTCCCGCTTCGGGCTGCGCCCCCTTAATGGGGCCAGCCGCGAAGGCCTGTCCTAGCACACCTTTAGAGCTTCCCGAGAACCCGGCAGCGGCCTTTGCGGGCCCCTTACGGGGCGCCGAGTCCCGGCCAAGGCCCTGGGAATCCGAGGTTTTGGCCGGTCCGGCGCGTCCCAAGGGGGTGAAATAGTTGAAAAATAAGGGGTCCTTGCCATTGACTTGGCCGCCCGGGGGCCGCTATACACCGCCCGCAATTGAGCCCGGTCCGCCGGGCCCTTTCTTTTTTGACGAACCGGAGTTGGTGACGTGAAACGCACCTATCAGCCCAGCAAACTCGTGCGCAAGCGCCGCCATGGTTTCCGTACCCGCATGGAAACGGTCGGTGGCCGCAAAGTGCTCGCGAACCGCCGCGCCAAGGGCCGCAAGCGCCTCTCGGCGTAATTTGGCGGCTTAAGTCCGACCGCTCCTTCCCGGAGCCGGAGGCGCCCCACACAGGTGGAGCTATGTCTCGGGACACAGCCATTGGACCAGCACGCCAAGCTTCAGACATTGAAGTGCGCCGTGGCCGGCAATGGGTGTCCCTTGAGCGCCGCCCTGATTTCCTGAGGATCGGAAGTTCCGGCCTCAAGCGAGTCACACCCGCCTTTATCCTTCAGGCCGCGCCGCGTGACATTAAGAGGGGCAGCGTTGACGATCACGCTTCTCCTATCCATGTGGGATTCACTTGCAGCCGGAAGGTCGGCAATGCCGTTGCGCGGAATCGCGCGAAGCGGCGTCTACGCGCCCTGACCGATCGCCTGATCGGAGAGGCGAATTCCGCGTTCGATTACGTGCTCATCGGCCGGACCGATACACTGACCCACGACTTCGCCGCGATGGAGAAGGATCTGCGCGCCGCATTCAAGAAAATCGCGCAGCCACGCAACCGAGAACCGCGCGCATGACATCTTCAGCACTTCGTCATTTGCTGCGCGGCTCGATTCGCGTTTATCAACTCACCGTGTCGCCGCTCCTGGGGCCCCGCTGCCGTTTCCATCCGAGCTGCTCCGAATACGCCTGTGAGGCGATCGGCGCGCATGGGGCCGGAAAAGGCACCGTCCTCGCGGCCAAGCGGCTTCTTCGTTGCCATCCCTGGGGCGGATCGGGTTTCGATCCCGTCCCCACACCTCCCCCTTCGTAAGCAGGATCTGACGCGCCTATGGATCAACGTAATCTGATTATCGCCGCAGCCGTCTCGATGGTGATCCTGCTTGGCTGGGAGTTGTATTTCGCGCCGAAGCTGATGCCGCCGCCGGCCGAAGTCACCGAAGCCGCACCGCCGGCGGCCGCACCGCCGGCGGTGGGCACCAACGGCCCATCCGCGCCCGTCGCCGCGCCTTCACCCGAGGGTCAGCCGGTGGCTGCGCCGCCGGCCGCCGCGCCGGAAGCCGACGCCCCGCGCCTCAAGATCGCGACCAGCTACGTGCAAGGCTCGCTCTCGCTCGCCGGGGGGCGCGTCGACGATATCCAGCTGACCCGTTTTCGTGAAACCACCGACCCGAACAGCCCCGCGATCACGTTGCTGACGCCTTCGAATTCGCCGAAGCCGTATTACGCCGAGTTCGGCTGGATCGCATCGGATACCGCGCTGAAGCTTCCGGGCGCCGGCAGTCTATGGACGGCTGAAGACCCGAATGCCGTTTTGACCGATACGACGCCGGTGACCATCACCTACGACAACGGCGAAGGTCTCGTGTTCCGCCGCACTTACCGCGCCGACAAGGAATATCTGTTCCGCGTCGAGCAG
The DNA here is from genome assembly GCA_020160875.1 of Pseudomonadota bacterium. Classification (GTDB taxonomy): domain Bacteria; phylum Pseudomonadota; class Alphaproteobacteria; order Rhodospirillales; family Rhodospirillaceae; genus SHVO01. The sequence continues at coordinate 57,871 of JAIUPE010000006.1, read as the reverse complement.
ACGGTAACCAACACCAGCGACCGCCCTGTCACGATCTATCCCTACGCGCTGATCGCGCGCGTCGATACGCCGCAGCTCGCGGGCTTCTTCATCCTCCATGAAGGCCCCATCGGCGTATTCAACGGCACCACGTTGCTGCAACCCAAATACAAGGATCTCGTCGAAGACGGTCCGCAGACAGTGGCCGAATCCACCGGCGGCTGGATCGGCATCACGGACAAATACTGGCTGGCGGCCGTCGGTTTCGACCAGAAGATGAAGGTCGCGGCGAGCATGACGCATACGGCGCCGAATGGCCGCGACCGTTATCAGACGGACTTGCGCGGCGAGCCGTTGTCGCTCGCGCCGGGCGAAGAAAAGAGCGTGAACGCCTATGTGTTCGCGGGCGCCAAGGAACTCGAACTCCTGGACCGCATCGCGACCGACCCGGGCCTGACGCAGTTCGATCTCGCCATCGACTTCGGCTGGTTCTACTTCCTGACCAAACCGTTCTTCTACGCGCTGCGCTGGCTGCACGGCCTTCTGGGCAACTTCGGCCTGGCGATCATCGCCTTCTCGACCTTCCTGCGCCTTCTGATGTTCCCGATCGCCAACAAGCAGTTCAAGGCGATGAACAACATGAAGCGCCTGCAGCCGGAGATGAAGAAGTTGCAGGAAAGATATTCGAACGACCGCGTGAAGATGAATGAGGAGCTGATGGCGCTGTATAAGCGCGAGAAGGCGAATCCCTTGTCGGGCTGCCTTCCCATCTTGCTCCAAATCCCGATCTTCTTCGCGCTGTACAAGGTGCTGTTCGTGACCATCGAAATGCGTCACGCGCCGTTCTACGGCTGGATTCACGATCTGTCGGCGCCCGACCCGACCGGCCTGCTTTGGCTGTTCGGCTTCGTACACTGGGACATCCCGTCGTTCCTGCACTTCCTGAACATCGGCATCTGGCCGATCATCATGGGCGTAACGATGTTCCTGCAGCAGAAACTCGCGCCGCAGCCGGCCGATCCCGCGCAGGCCAAGGTGATGATGTTCCTGCCGGTGATCTTCACCTTCATGATGGGCACGTTCCCGGCCGGCCTCGTCATCTACTGGGCGTGGAGCAACTTGCTCGGCATCCTGCAGCAGTCGATCCTGCTGCGCAGCGAACCGGCGACTCCTCCGGCTAAGAAATCCTAGTGCCAGAGGACCTGAACCCGCGCTTCGATCCGGCGGTCATCGAGACCGGCCGCCGGTTGTTCGCCCAGCAGTGCGATTTCATGCTGGGTGTGCTGGAACTTGCCCAAATGCCGGATGCCGATGTGCCGGAGATCACATTCGCCGGACGTTCCAATGTCGGCAAATCAAGTCTGATCAATGCGCTGACCAACCGCAAAGACCTGGCCCGCACCTCGGTCACGCCAGGGCGCACCCAGGAGATCAACTTCTTCGACTTGGGGCGGCGCCTGACGATCACCGACCTTCCCGGCTACGGTTATGCCCAAGCCCCTAAAGACAAGGTCGAGGTCTGGACCGACTTCATCCGAAAATATCTAAAGGGTCGGCCGACCTTGCGCCGGGCCCTGGTGCTGATCGATTCCCGCCACGGCCTGAAAGACACCGACAGGGAGATCATGAAGTTGATGGACGACTCGGCGGTCAACTATCAGATCATCATGACCAAGGCGGACAAGGTGAAGCCGGGGCCACTCGCCCAGACCAAGGCCGCGATCCAGAAAGAGCTGGCCGAACATGTGGCCGCGCATCCGCAGATTCTCGTGACCAGTTCGTCGGACGGGTTCGGCATCGCCGAGGTGCGCGCGGCCCTGACCGAACTCGCTTTACCAGGATAGTTGCGCTGAGGGCCGGTTGGCCTTATGCGGTAGTTGAGAAAACATCAACGCGTAGCTCACTTCGAGGGCCATGACCGTAGAACGCAATCCCAACGCCGACCATGAGATCTGGCTGGAGAAAGCCGGCATCCTCGCGGAAGCGCTGCCGTTCATGCGCGAGCATTCGGGCGAAACCGTCGTCGTAAAGTACGGCGGCCACGCCATGGGCGACGAGACCACCGCGGCGCGATTCGCCAGCGACGTGGTTCTCCTGAAACAAGTCGGCATCAATCCCATCGTCGTGCACGGCGGCGGGCCTCAGATCGGGGCCATGCTGGACCGTCTGCGCATCCAGAGTTCTTTCATCGACGGCTTGCGCGTCACCGACGCCGCGACGGTGGAAATCGTGGAGATGGTGCTGTGCGGTTCGATCAATAAAGCGATCGTCACGGCCATCAACAAGGCCGGCGGCTTCGCGGTCGGCATGTCGGGCAAGGATGGGAACCTGATCAAGGCGCGCAAGCTGCGCCGCTCGAAGAAGGATCCGGGCTCGAATATCGAGAAAATCCTCGACCTCGGCTTTGTCGGCGAGCCGTCGGAGATCAATCCGCACATCCTCGACACGTTTGAAGAATCGGACATCATCCCCGTCATTGCCCCGATTGGCGTGGGGCCGAACGGCGAGACCTTCAACATCAATGCCGATACGGCAGCAGGCGCAATTGCCGCGGCGGCGGGCGCGACGCGCCTGTTGATGCTGACCGACATCGCCGGCGTGCTCGACGACACCGGACGGCTGATCAAGGAAATGACCGTGGAGCGGGCCAAGACACTCATCCAGTCGGGGACTATTTCCGGCGGCATGATTCCCAAGGTCGAGACATGTCTCGACGCGGTGGATCAGGGCGTGGAAGCGGCGGTGATCGTGGACGGCCGCGTGCCGCACGCGGTGCTGCTGGAGCTGTTCACTCCGCATGGAGCCGGGACACTGATTCGGGCGAGATAGTCGCGCTGCGAGAGCGAAAAATCATATCAGATAAATTTTTCGCATCTCGCAGCCGAACTCGCGGAACGATCACGCGCGCGAAAATATATCTGATATAATTTTCGCCATGACCCTACCAAAGCGCAGCGACTTCGCCGGGATCGACGCATGGGTGTTCGATCTCGACAATACGCTTTATCCCGCCAGCACCAATCTCTTCGCGCAGATCGACGTGCGGATGAAGACGTACATCGCCCAGCTCCTGAATATATCCGTCGAAGACGCCTTCAAGCTTCAGAAGCAATACTTCCACAAATATGGGACGTCGCTGCGCGGACTTACGCTGCATCACGGCATCGATGCCGACGCGTTCCTCGACTACGTGCACGACATCGATCATAGCGTGCTGAACGCCGACCCGCGGCTCGACGCGGTGCTGGCCGCCCTGCCGGGACGCAAACTGATCTACACCAACGGATCCGCGTATCATGCCGAGAGCACGGTGAAACGCCTTGGCGTCGCGCATCATTTCTCCGACATCTTCGACATCCGCGCGGGCGACTACGTCCCGAAGCCGGATCCCGCCGGCTACGCGGCCCTGATCGCCAAACACGCCGTGACGCCGACAAAGGCGGTCATGTTCGAAGACAGTCACAAGAACCTTGGTCCGGCCGCCGCCCTCGGCATGAAGACCGTTTGGGTGCGCCATGAGGGGATGCCCGCGCGCGAGGGGGAAGACCTCACCCATTGTCACTATGTGACGGACGATCTGCTGGCCTGGCTGGCCGCGCTGACGGATCCGAAGGCGTGAGGCACGCGGCTGCGCTTGTGTGGCTTCTGCTGACCGCGGCACCCGTCCGCGCCGATGACGGCGCGGGCATCGATCAGCTTCTGAATTTCACCGCGAACGCCTGCGTACCTTACGCCATGAATGGCGCTTCACTGGAAGCCTTCGCAAAAAAGGAACAAGCGCTGCGCATCGACGCAAAAGGTGCGCGCGCTTTTCTTGGAGCCGATAAGGGCGTGGTTTATGTGAAAGGCGATGCGCCGTATCCAATCGCGCTGACGGAGAGAGCCGGCAACCTGTGCACCGTCCATGCACGCTTTCCCGGCGATCTTGCACCCGTAATCGAAGCCGCCGATGACTATTTTGTCGGACCGGGCAGCCGTTTCTATCCGGGACGCATCTTCGAGGAAGCCTCGGCACACGGCGGATGGGTGACGCACCGCGTTTATCTGGGGCAGCACGCCGACAAACAGATCGTCATTTTGTTCTCGACCGATCCGAAGGCCCCGGCGCTCGAACAAGTCGTCGTCACCGTAACGGCCGAAAAGAAACCGCCGGCCACCCCTTCCTAAAGAAAAGAACGGCCAGCCTCACCCTTGGCGGTTGCGGCCGGAGTGACGTTCATCGTCGTCAGCGGCGTATTCTCCGGCTTGGCCCACGCGGCTTCGATCCGGTTCGTCCGAAACTCCGCGATCACACTCCAAATCCTGGGGCTTTGGGGAATAAATTTCTATTAATTCCGGCATGTTGGCCATTTGAGAGAAAATTTATCCCCGCGCCCCCTCGGCTAACCCCTAAGCCGGAGCCTCAATTTTCTTTCTGAGGGGCTTCTATGTTTGCTTTTCCGGCACTTTCCTATCGCAATTTCTTCTCGCGCCGCGTCCGTTTGACCGGCACCGCCAGCGCCATCGCGCTACTCGCCGCAGCCAACGTCCATGCCAATGAAACCGCGTTCGCGGTGGAGGCGTCCGAGACCGTCGCCGAGACCCGCGAAGGTCTGGTTCAACTGGCGCAGGCGGCCGATCCGCAACTCGCGCAAGCCACCTCCATCGATGAAATCGTCGTCACGGGCACGCGCGTCGTTCGCGACGGTTACGAAGCACCAACACCCGTTTCAGTCGTCTCCAGCACCGACATCTTGGCGCAGGCGCCGGTCAACATCGCCGACGTCGTCAACCAACTGCCGGCCTTCGCGGGCAGCCGCTCGCCGCACTCAGGCAACTCCGGCACCGGAAACGGCACCGTCGGCACCAACAGCCTGAACCTGCGCGGCCTCAACGCGAACCGCACCCTCGTCCTGCTCGATGGACATCGCCTCGTCGGCGCCAGCGCCAATGGCGCGGGCGAGGGCAATGCGGTGGATGTGAACGCGGTGCCGAACGCGCTGGTCAGCCGCGTCGACGTGGTGACCGGCGGCGCCTCGGCCGCGTATGGGTCCGACGCGCTTTCGGGCGTCGTGAACTTCGTGCTCGACCGCGAATTCACCGGCATCAAGGGCTCTGTCCAAGGCGGCATTTCGACCTACGGCGACGCGCCCACCTACGGCGTCGACCTCGCGGGCGGCACGCCGTTCGCGGGCGGCCGCGGTCACATCCTCGCGGCCGGCGAATACAGCTACAGCAAGGGCGTGCGCGGCAATCCACGCCCGAACCTCGACCAAGGCTGGAACACCATCCAGAACCCGAACTACGCGGCCGGCAACGGTCAGCCGGAATTCCTGATCCTGCCGAACGTCGGTATCGCCAACGCGGCGCCGGGAGGCCTCATCACCGCCGGCCCCCTGAAGGGCATTCAGTTCGACGCCGACGGCAATCCATATCCGTTCCGCTACAGCCCCTTGGGTTATCGCGGCAATCTGATGTCGGGCGGCGACTGGGAATTGACCCGCACGGACCGCACCTCCGACCTTCAAGCGAAGGTGGTGCGCAAAACGGTGTTCCTGCGGTCCAGCTACGATGTGACGGACAACGTGACGGCCTACGCGCAGCTCCATTGGAGTCACACGTTCGGCTACTCCCACAACGCCTACGGCTACAAGCTGGGTTCGGACACGATCCGCATCGACAATCCCTACATCCCGGCGTCGATCGTCACGCAGATGCAGTCTCTCGGCCTCACCGCGCTGACGATGGGCCGCAACAACAACGACCTGCCGATCGCGCGGCCCAACAACAACCGCACCTTCCGCGGTTATACGGCGGGGCTGGACGGCAACTTCGACGCCTTCGGCACCAATTGGACGTGGGACGCCTACGTCCAGCGCACCACAACCCACAACTCTGTGCGCGTTCTCACGAATATGATCAACGCGAACTACCTGCGCGCCGTGGATTCCGTGCGCCGCGCCGATGGCGTGATCGTCTGCCGGGTAAACGCCGATGCCGTCACGACCAACGACGATCCGTCGTGCAAACCGTTCCCCTACTTCGGCTACGGCAAGGTCCCGCAGGACACGATCGATTATGTGTATGGCAATAGCTATCTCCTGGCGAAGCTGGGCCAGAACGTGGCCGCGGCCAGCGTGAACGGCGAGCCCTTCTCGACCTGGGCCGGGCCCGTTTCGGTGGCTTTCGGCGCCGAACACCGCAAGGAAACACTGTTCGCGTTCGCCAGCGCGCTCGACAAGGCCACTTCGTTCTTCTCGGGCAACTACAAGGATTCGGCCGGTGAGTTCAGCGTGACGGAAGGTTTCGTGGAAACCGTCGTACCCCTGGCCAAGGACGAAGCTTGGGCGAAGGTGCTGGACTTGAACGCGGGCGCGCGTTTCACCAGTTACTCGACGTCGGGTTATGTGACGACGTGGAAGGTGGGCGCCACCTGGACGCCGATCGACGACATCCGGTTCCGCGCCACGCAGTCGCGTGACATCCGCGCGCCGAACCTAGGCGACCTCTATCTGGGCGGACGTTCCAACACCAGCTTCATCACAGATCCGTTCAACAACAACGCACCAGTGTCGGTGTTCACGGTGACGAGCGGCAACCCGAACCTGCAACCGGAGAAGGCCAATACGACTGGCCTGGGCGTCGTGCTCTCGCCGACGTTCCTGTCTGGTTTCAACGCATCGGTCGACTACTACCGGATCAACATCAAAAACGCGATCGCGACGCTGAACAGCCAGCAGATCATCGACCAGTGCCGCGACGGCCAAACCTCGGTCTGCGCGTTCCTCGTCCGCGACCCGACGACGAAGCTCCTGACCCAGGTGAACATCCGCCCCGCCAACGTGATCGCGCAGGGAACCAAGGGGATCGACATCGAAACGAGCTACCGCTTCCCGCTGTCGTCCATCGCCGATAGCTGGGACGGTAATGTCACGCTGCGCGGCCTCGGCACGCATGTGATCTCGCGCAAGACCAATAATCCGGCGGCGATCCCGGCCATCACGAACCAGGCAGGCACCCCCGGTTCGCCGGACTTCCGCTTCACGGCGTCGGCGACCTACGATCTCGATCCGATCGCAGTCACATTGACGGCTAATGGCGTGAGTTCATCGGTGTACAGCAATGAGCGCGTCGTCTGCACCACCGGCTGCCCGGTCTCAACGGCGGGGAACCCGACCTACAACCTCAACGACATCAAGGCGGCTTACTCGTACGACCTTTCGATCAACTACAAGGTCCTCGCATACGGCGACGGCACGGTGGACGCGTTTTTCTTCGTGAAGAACCTGACCAACGCGATGCCGCCGATCGTCGCCGGCGAGGTCAGCGGCGGATTGTTCCAATCGCAGTCCACGCAGGACTACGCCGACTGGCGCAACGGGCGCACGTTCCGCGCCGGAATCCGCTTCAAACTCTAACGCCTGCCGCACTCGGAAAGGCCAGTTTCGGCTGGCCTTTCCATTTTTGTCCCGGACCTCTCCATGCTCGACCCCACCGATCGCAAGATCCTCGCGCTGCTTCAAAACAATGCCGGCCTTTCCATCGTGGAGATTGGGCAGAAGGTGGGGCTTTCGCAGACACCGTGCTGGAAGCGCATCCAGAAGATGGAGCGGGCGGGCATCATCAAAGCACGGGTGGCCTTGCTCGATGCGAAACGGCTTAACCTTGGGCTGACGGTCTTCGTCATCATCCGCACCAGCCAGCACGATGACATCTGGCTGCAGAAGTTCGCGCGCACCGTAAAGGAGATGCCGGAAATCACCGCCATCTGGCGCATGGCCGGCGATATCGATTACCTGCTGCGCGTCGTTGTGAAAGACATGGACGCTTATGATTCATTCTATAAACGCCTGATCAAACGCGTGGCCTTGAGCGACGTCAGCTCGACCTTCGTCATGGAGGAGATCAAGTATTCGACGACGGTGCCGCTGGATGCGATGCCGCCCGTGTCCGCCTTACCGCGTGAGCGTGGGCTGAATCAGGACCTTCCGGCGAACAGTTCATGGGCGTAACCGATAAACATGAACGCCGCCGCGATCAGCACGCAAAATGCGATCCCGATACAGAGATAAAAGAGCGCCGCAAAGACAAAGGCGACGCCTCTGGCCACATGCGCGGTCATGCGGCGCCCAAGACCGGAGGCGGTGTAGTGGCGCAGGTAATAGCCGTAAGCGCTTTCACGCACCGCCGTGCTGACGGTGAAACCGACAAACAGTCCGGCCGCGAGCATGGCGAAGTAGAGCATCGCGCGCCCTAACTCCCCGCCGCCTCCTGGAACATCTCGAGCTGCCACTCGAGCTCGGCTTCGGTGGCGTCGAAGCCGCCGCCGGCGCGCGGGCGGATCAGGGATTCAGGCGTCACGCGCGCAACCTTGAGCTGGAGTTGCGCGGATTCCTCGGCGGTGAAGTCCCCGGCCCAAGCCACCGCGAGCATGCCTTTCGCGCTGGCGGTCCGCACAACTTCGGCCACGGCCGCCAGTGGGAGGTCGGCCAAATGCGCGAGGGCGGCAACGACCATGGCCGAAGGGCCATCGCCCGCGAGCTGCATGACCGAGCGTGTGGTGAGCTTGCCGGCGCGCGCGAGCACCTCGACTTGGCGCTGCGCCATGGCGAGCGCATCTTCGGTCAGCGTTTCGCCCGGATCGTCGACGGCAAGACCGGCCTTCTCGTCATCCTTGCGCAGCTTATCCTTCACCAGCTTGTCGAGCGTGGTGATCGTGGTCGGATCGAGATCGACGCGGCGCGCGAGTTCCTGAACCAACGACGCCGCGACGAACTCGGCGATCCTGAGCGCGGCCTTGGAATTAAGGTTCGGCCGATGCACGAGGGGCTCGTGCCACCACACCTGGCGCGGCGCCGCGTCGATGATGGCGTCAAGGGTCTCTTCGCGGATCTGCGCGCTTTTATTCTTGAGGAGCGAGGTGATGGCATCGACGTTACCGGCGCCGACGATGGCGTTGCAGACCTCTTCGCCGACGTTGATGCGCCGGGAGATCGCCACGAGTTGGGCGGTCAGCGGGCTGGCCTGAATGACCGCATGCAGATCCTCGTCCGTGAGCACAGGCGAGAATTCAAGCACCGGAGTCGCGACGGTGGCCTCGGTATCGGTGGCAAGCGTGAACACCACGTCATGCGGCGCATTGGGGACCGATTTCAAAGCCTCCGACAGCGCACGACGCACGCGCGGCAATTGATCGCGCGCCAGCAGAATGAGGACCTGGTGAATCGTGCGCCACGCCTTCTCCTGGTCGATGCCGCTCAGGCCCGGCAGGAGCTTACCCAGCCGGTCGGCGAGGTCGGAGCGCACATCGGCATCGTCGTCGGCCGCGAGTAATAGCGACGCCTTATCGGGTGTCATCGCGTTCGCGGCGATGGAGCGGCGCACGACGGTATCGGAATCCCGGGCGAGGAAGAACAGAATTTCCGGTTCAAGGTCGGTGCGTTCGGCAAGAGCGCGACGCACTGTGACCTCGGGATGGTCAAGCAAGTCGCGCGCCTGTTCATAAGTGACCTTCTGGCCGGGAATTCCTAAAAGATGAATCAACCGGTCTTTGGCCGGAGCGCTGGTTTTCGAGACGCCGGGCTTGGAGGTCGGCACTATGGCTTCCCCCCGTTAGACGCAGGCGCATCGGGGGCGATGGTGAAATGGCCCTTTCCGCCGCGTTTGGCTTCGTACATCGCCCCGTCGCCGCGCGCGAGGAGCCCGTCGAGCATCTCCCCAGTCTCAGGCGTCCACACCGCGATGCCGATCGACATACCGAGCGGCCGATGCGGATCGGCCGAATAGGGGCCAAGCTCCTTTATGCGCTCGAGGAACTGGCTAGCGCGTGTCTTGGCGATGGCCAGATCGGCGGCATTGAGCCAGAGGGCGAATTCATCCCCACCCAGGCGCGCGATCAAATCCGTCGGACGAGTATGCTGGACAAGGATGTCGCGCACTTTCAAGAGCGCGTCGTCGCCGGCCTGGTGGCCCTTGGTGTCGTTGACGGCTTTGAAGTTATCGAGGTCGACATACATCAGCACGCCATAGCCGCCGTCGCGCGTCAGGCGCACGAGGAAACGCTGCAGCCCGTCGACGAACGCGCCGCGATTCAGAAGGCCGGTGAGCGCATCGGTGCGGGAAATCTTGAGCACATGTTCGTGGTGCGTGAACTGCTCGATGGTGATGCCGACTTGGTTGGCGATATCGCCGATCAGCAGGCGGTCGTCGTCGTTCCAGGTGCCGCGCTCGACCGAACGCCACAGAATGACGGCGCCATTCGAGGCGTTCTGATAACGTGCCGGCGCGGCGAGCACCTGCATGCCGCCGAGCAAAAGTTCGACCGCCGCGGCGCCTTCGCTGATGGTTTTCAGGACCGGCGCGGCTTCGCTTGCCTCGAGATCGCCATAGCGCGCCGCAAGCTGGAAGCCCGGCGTCACCGCGTTAGAAAGGGCGTCCTCGGACAGTGCGCGGAAGATATGGCAGTGCTCGGCGCCGAGGCCGCGCGCAAGCGCTTCGGCGGCGACGCCGAGCATGGCTTCGGGATTCACCTCGTCGCGGAAGGCGCGCACGATGCGTGTGAGCACGCGTTCACGATTGCGCACGCGGGTCAGCGTGGCTTCCCGGTCCCGGGTTTCGGTGACGTCACGGCAGACCCCGCGAGCGCCAACCCACTTGCCGTCACGCGCGATGAGCGGCATGGCCGAAACGATCACGCAGGCGGTCCGTCCATCGGGACGGCGCAACCACAGCTCTTCGTTCTCGATCCGCCGCTTGGTGAGGAACGGAACCTCGGTCCCGGGCGCGTCGGCGACGAGAAGTTGGCGCGGTTCCATAGCCATCAAACCATCGGCCGTATAACCGAGCGCGCCGCGCGGCGGAACGAAGGCAAAACGTTCGTCGCTCCCGATTTCCCACGCGAAGTCGGTGGAAATCTCGATGAAGTCCTTGTAGCGCCGGCGGCTATCGACAAGGGCGAGACGCAGCGAATTGTCGAGCGTCAGGTCGCGTACGAACAAGAGGGTGCCACCGTTGTCGCGCAGTGGAATGAGGCTCACCTGGAGATTCTGCTGTTTACCGTCAGGCCCGACATCGACCATGTCGACAAGGGCGCGATTGGCCGTTGTGGATTTGTCGGCCGCGGCCTTCAGACGCGCCATATCCTCGGGCGTGAGGCGCGCCGCAAATTCCAGCGCCACAGGATTCGCAGGCTCGATAAAACCCGCGGGTAGGACCCGGAATACAGGTTCTTCGTAACGTTCCAGCGCTGCTGGAGAGACTTCGAATGACAATACTTCGCTTTGACCATTAAAGGCCGACACCGACGATGAAGCGCTACCTTCGCGCGCCATATCTTTACCCACGGATATCCCCATTACGATCGGGCCACTTTCTGTTCAGCCCGCTAAATGGCGCAAAGGTTACCTGACCGAACTAAATTACGCCAATGCGTTAGCTGGCGAGATTGACTCACCCTTTCCAGTGGCTATGTTCGGGCATCTTCGCCTCTTCATGCTCTCGAAAATTTAGGAATTAGTGATGGATATCAAAGCATTACAAGACGCGGTCGAACGCGCGTGGGAGGACCGCAACAGCCTCTCTCCATCAACGCAGGGACCGGCGCGCGGCGCCGTCGAGACCGCGCTCGGTCTGCTGGACGCGGGAACCGCGCGCGTCGCGGAAAAGGGGCCGAACGGTTGGTCGGTGAATCAGTGGCTGAAGAAGGCCGTGCTGCTCGGCTTCCGCCTCAACGATATGGCGCAGATGGCGGGTCCGGCCAACGCCGCCTATTGGGATAAGGTGCCGCTGAAGACGCAAGGCTGGACGGACGCACAGTTCAAGCAGGCGGGTTTCCGCGCGGTGCCGGGCAGTGTCGTGCGCCGGTCCGCCTTCGTGGCGCCGGGGGTCGTCCTCATGCCGTCCTTCGTGAACGTGGGCGCCTACGTCGACTCGGGCACCATGGTGGATACATGGGCGACCGTCGGAAGCTGCGCGCAGATCGGAAAAAACGTGCATCTCTCGGGCGGCGTCGGTATCGGCGGCGTGCTTGAGCCCTTGCAGGCCGGCCCTGTGATCATCGAAGACAATTGCTTCATCGGCGCGCGCTCGGAAGTCGTCGAAGGCGTGGTGGTCGAGGAAGGCGCGGTTCTTTCGATGGGCGTATTCATCAGCGCGACCACCAAGATCATCGATCGCACCACCGGCGAAATTTTTGTCGGACGCGTGCCCGCTTATAGCGTGGTTGTCCCCGGCGCGATGCCCGGCAAGCCGTTGCCGGACGGCAGCCCGGGGCCAAGCCTGTCCTGCGCCGTCATCGTCAAGCGCGTCGACGCGCAAACCCGCTCGAAGACGTCCATCAACGAACTGTTGCGTGACTAAGTGAACGCCACCGCGAACATCGACGCCCTACAGCTCGCCCAGGAGCTGATCAAGCGCCCCAGCGTCACGCCGAGGGACGAAGGCGCGCTCGACGTCCTGGTGCGCGCGCTGGACGGGATGGGTTTTGCCTGCGAACGCATGGCCTTCGCCGACCAGAGTAAGCCGCAGGTGGAAAACCTGTATGCGCGCCTTGGCACAAGCGGGCCTAACTTCTGCTTCGCTGGGCACACCGATGTGGTTCCGGTGGGCGACGGCTGGACAACCGATCCGTTCAAGGCCGACGTCATCGAAGGCCGGCTGTTCGGCCGCGGCGCGGCGGACATGAAAAGCGCCATCGCCGCGTTCACGGCGGCCACGGCGCAGTACCTTCAAAAGCATGGCGCACCGAAGGGCTCCATCAGCCTGCTCATTACCGGCGATGAAGAGGGCGACGCCGTCAATGGGACCGTCAAAGTCCTGGACCGCTTGAAGGCACGCGGCGAAAAGTTGGATGCCTGCGTGGTGGGAGAGCCCACCAATCCAACCAAGCTTGGGCAGATGATCAAGATCGGCCGGCGCGGCAGCCTGACCGGCAAGCTCCTGGTGCACGGCACGCAAGGCCACAGCGCGTACCCGCATCTCGCCGACAATCCGATCCCGCGTATCCTGAAAATGCTTTCTACGCTGATCGAAAAACCGCTCGATAACGGTTCGGCGCATTTTCAGCCCTCGACCATCGCCATCACCACGGTCGACGTCGGCAATGCAGCGACGAACGTGATCCCCGCCATGGCGCGTGCGGGCTTCAACATCCGCTTCAACGACCTGCATACCGGCGATTCCTTGCGCAAGTGGCTCAAGGAGACGTTCGACCGCGCCGCCGACGGCGGACACTATGAGCTGGCGATCTCGGTGTCGGGAGAAAGCTTCATCACCATGCCGGGACCACTGACGGAGTTGGTCTCCAACGCGGTGCAAAGCGTGACCGGCGCAGCGCCGGAACTGTCGACCACGGGCGGCACGTCGGACGCGCGCTTCATCAAGAATGCCTGCCCCGTATGCGAATTCGGCCTGGTCGGCCAGAGCATGCATAAGGCGGACGAACATTGCCTGGTGGCGGACCTGGAGGCACTGACGCGCATCTATCTCGCCATCCTCGAGGGATATTTCAAATAGATGTCCCCTCGGGAACTCGCGAGCGCGCTGTACGGCCTTGCTCTGCTGTTCAAGTTCGATGGACGCGCCTGGGAGTTCTTCGACCGCAGTCCGCACGGGTTCTGGTCGTCCTATATCGTCGCGGTGATCGTCGCGCCGTTCCATTTCGCCCATGTGTTCCTGACGTACGGCAAGACGCCGTCGACACTCGGTCCGGTCGCCTACGGCATTGTGGAGGTTCTGGCGTATGTCCTGACATGGACGCTATTTCCCTTCGCGATGATGTACGTGTCGCGATTCCTGGGGCGCGGCAGCCGTTATTTCTGGCACACGGTGCCCTACAACTGGTTCCAGTTGCCGATCGCGGTGCCGTTGTTCAGCCTCGCGCTCCTGAGCGATATCGGCCTGCTTCCGATGCAGGCTTATAGCTTCTTCAATCTGTTCGCGATGGTGGTGGTGGCGGTTTACACCACCTTTATCGGCGCAGTCGGCCTGCGCGTGCCCATCGGCACGGCGATGAGCATTATGGTGCTCGATTATACGCTGACGTTCCTCGCCGGCGCTTTAATCGCACGAATATAATTCGTGCGATTGGATTCATGAGATGCGCGCCTTCGCGCGCGGGTCGCACGAATCTAGTACTTCACGCGCGCGAAGTAGAGGCCGTCGGGTGGCGCGGTAGGGCCAGCGGCGGCGCGGTTCCGCGCTTCGAGTGCATCAGCGACATCGCGGGGCGTCCACTTGCCCTCACCCACCAGTTTCAAGGTGCCGACCATATTGCGCACCTGGTGATGCAGGAACGAACGCGCCCGCGCGGTGACGACAATCATGTCGGCGTGCTGGGCGACGTCGAGTTGATCCAAGGTTTTCTGCGGCGACTTCGCCTGGCATTCGGCGGCGCGGAAGCTGGTGAAATCGTGGTTGCCGACAAGCACCTGCGCGGCGTCATGCATCGCGCGGGCGTTCAAGGGTTGTACCACCCACCATACCCGGCCGATGTCGAGGGCCGGCGTGGCGCGGCGATTGAGAATGCGATACTCGTACGCGCGCTCAAGCGCCGAAAAGCGGGCATGAAACTCCTCATCGACCTTCTCGGCGCTGAGGACCGCGATGGGATGCGGACGCAGGTGCGCGTTCAGCGCATTCACCACGACGTGAGGGCGGTCGTCGCGCGGAATATCGATGTGGGCCACTTGGCCGAGCGCGTGCACGCCGGCATCGGTGCGGCCCGCGCCGTGGACGATGGCGTCAATTTGACAATAGCCGCGCACGGCGTCTTCGAGCGCGCCTTGGATGGAAGGGCCGTTATCCTGGCGTTGCCAACCGACGTATGACGAGCCGTCGTATTCTATGATGAGTTTAAAGCGGGGCATTCTGGCGCGTAACGCTTAGGAAAACAGGGTCAGACACGAAAAAGACATCTGACATGCTCCGCAGATAAAGTCTTCGGGGTTGTTCGTATCTGACCCCATTTTCCTTCTCACCGCGCCTGGCTAGGCGAGGATTGGAGCTTGCCGGCCCACATCCGGGACATTGTGCACGGAGAGCCATTCTTCACCGAGGATCGCCCAGCGTTCATGGTCGCGCCAGATGCCGCCGATCTTGAGGAAGGAGGGCGAGAAGCCCTCCTTACGGAAGCCCAGGCGCTTGATGAGGCCGAGGGAGGCCGCGTTGCTGGGCTGCACGTTGGCTTCGAGCCGGTGCAGTTCCAGCGCCGTGAAAGCATGGTCCAACACCAGCGCGAGGCCTTCGGTCATATAACCGCGGCCGGCGAACATCGCATTACCGTAGTAACCGAGCGAGCCGCAGCGAAAGCCGCCCATCACGATGTCATTGATATTGATGACGCCGGCAAGCGCCGTATCTTCGTTGCGATAAACAAGAAAGCCGAACGCGGCGCCGCGCTCGAGGCGATCCAGATAAGCGCGGTAGCGGCGTTCGTCGGTGGCGGGATAGACCCAGGGTTCATGGAAATTGCGGCTGCCCACGGTCATGGCCACGAACTCGTCCGCCTGCTCTTTCGTCGGCGGAATCAAATGAACCGATTCACCGCGCGCTATGACTTTCGGCCGGCGTCCAAACATGCGAGCTATCCCCTGGCTGCGGAGGATTTTAGGCGAGCACGGTTGCCTTGGGCAACGCATAGCCCCGGAGGAACGCCTCGGCAGGCGCCGGGCCTTTACCCGCCCGCTGCACGATGGTGAGGCGCACGGCCCCGTCCCCACATGCAATCAACAGCCGGTCGTCGAGGGTGACGCCGGGCGCCCCGGCCCCTTCGGCGCGTTCGGCCGCAAGCACCTTGATGCGTTCGGCGCCATGGGCGAACCACGCGCCGGGAAACGGCGACAGGCCATGGATATGGCGAAGCACTTCAGGCGCGGGACGTGTGAAGTCGATATGCGCCTCGGCCTTGTCGATCTTCTCGGCATACGTGACGCCCTGGGCGGGTTGCGGCTCCGGCCGGAGGCGGCCCTGTTCGAGGGCTTCGAGTGTTTCGACGATCAGGCCGGCGCCGATCGTGGCCAATGTATCGTGCAGTCCCTGAGCGGTCGTGGCGTCCGTGATCGGCGTCTCGCGGATCATCAGCATCGCGCCCGTGTCGAGCCCGGCATCCATCTGCATGATGGTGACGCCGCTGACCTTGTCGCCGGCCATGATCGCACGCTGGATGGGCGCGGCGCCGCGCCAGCGCGGCAGGAGCGAGGCGTGGATGTTGAGGCAACCGAGCCTCGGCGCATCGAGGATGGCTTGCGGCAGAATAAGCCCGTAGGCGGCCACCACGGCGACGTCGGCATTGTGCGCGCTGAAGACCGCCTGGGTCTCGGGTTTCTTCAGGCCCTTTGGCGTGTGAACGGGAATGCCGTGCTTTTCGGCGAATATCGCGACAGGGCTTGAGCGCAATTGCTGGCCGCGGCCCGCGGGGCGCGGCGGCTGGGAATAGACCGCGACGATCTCGTGGCGCTCGGCGAGACGCGCGAGCGCGGTGACGGAAAAATCGGGCGTGCCCATGAAGACGATACGCATGGGCGGAAAATATCTGAGATGACGGGAGCGCGCTAGGCTTCGAGCCCGTTAAGCTTCAACCGGCGTCCGCTTGCCGGACTTTTGCTCGAACTTTTTGATCTTGGTGAGGCGCTTAATGATCATGTTGCGCTTCAAAGCCGAGAGATGGTCGACGAAGAGCATCCCTTCGAGATGGTCCATCTCGTGCTGGATGATCACGGCCAACAGACCATCCGCGTCGAGCGTGCGGATTTCGTTATGCTCATCCATGTAACGCACCTTGATGGACGCCGGGCGCACGACTTCCTGATATTCCTCGGGCAGCGAGAGACAGCCCTCCTCGTGCGGCTTGGTTTCGTCCGAAGCCCAGACGATCTCCGGGTTCGCCATCTTGAGCGGGGCGGGTTTTTCATCCTCGCGGGCGGCATCGACGACGATGATCCGCTTGGAGACGCCCACCTGCGGCGCGGCCAGGCCAACGCCCGGCGCGTCGTACATGGTCTCCAGCATGTCATCCATGAGCTTACGCGTCGCCGCGTCGACGCGCTCGACCGCCACGGCTTTTTTCTTAAGCCGCGGATCGGGAGCAACGATGATTTCCAAGAGCGCCATGATGGGGGTGAGATAAGGCCCGGGGACTGGGCCGTCAACAAAAGAGAGCCAAAACGGCCCTCCCCCGCGCGCGGAGGGGCAAAAAGGCCTACATCGTGATACGGGCGCTGTATTCCAGCACGGTTTTGCCTTTAGCCGGGATCTCCAGCGTCCAGAGCGCCGAGCCGGCGTCCTGCTTGGTATGCGGATGGGATTCCTTGGCGATTTCCCAGGCTCCCGGAATCGGTTCGATCACCCGCACGGTGACCGGCCGGGACTTGGCATTGGAGATCGTCACGCGCCACGTCGTGATCGAAATGTTGTCGGTGGCGCGGACGTAGTTGAGTTGCTCGCGCTGGACCGGGATGTCGAAATCGTTGCCAAGGCTCAAGGTGACCTCGCCGCCCACGGCGGTGTGGTCGATGCGGTCCTCGCCCAAGAACTGCGGCGCGCCTTCAGAATCGGAGCCGTAGACACGCACGACACCGGCCGGAAGCGGCATGCCGAGCTTGGCCGCGGCGTCGTTTTTAAACATCAACTCGACATCGGCGCGGCTCTCCGGCTGCACGCCGCGCATCGCCTGCGTGTAATAGTACGGCTCGGCGCGCACGGTGATCTGACGGCGCACCGGAATGGATTGGCTGTTGAGAAGACCAAGTTGCTTGGTCTCGAAGGGACCAAGACTGGTGAGCTTCGGGATCGTGTAAACATAAGTCGCCAGTCCCGCCGTCGGCGCGATGCCGCCGCCAAAGGACTGCGCCATATCCGCGGCTTCGGCCTTCATGGCGGCGCGCGCCATCATCGGCATCGGCGACGCGGAGGGCCGCGTGCGATTCACCTGACCTGCGATCAATTTCATCTTGGCGTTCGGGAAATCCGAGCTGGTGGTATTGGTGACGGTCGCCCACGCCAGGAGCGTCATACGATTGCTGTCGGAATCATATTGCGCGACATAGTCGGGATGCCACGACAGGCCCCCGGTGAGATAGCTGAGCTCCGCGTCAACGTCCTGCGCGCCCTTGCCGGTCGCGGACATGATGAGGGTTGGGCGGGCACGGACGCCGGCGGGAATACTGTCGAAGACAATGCGGCCGGGGTGATTGGTGTGGATCTTGCCGTTGATCTCAAGGACCAGTCCCTCGTTGACGCTGAGCACGCGCGCGCGCTCGGTCACTTCACGGCCATTGCCGGGATTGACCGAGATCACCGAGACCTCGCTGCCGACGGCACGTTCCAGCAGCTTGGATGGTGTCAGGACGTCGAAATTGAAAATCTGCTCGGTGACACGGACTGCGTCGCCCTTCAACACCTGCAGGAAAGCGGTCTCCGGCTGCAGCTCGCGCGGCACCCCGCCCATGACCAATTGCGCCGCGGGGCCCGGCATCTTGAACGTGCGGCGCTCGCGCACCATCGCAAAGTTGTTGTTGTAAATGGTGAGGTCGGCGTTGCCGGTCGCGGCGGGAACATCGACCGTCTGCGCGTGTGCCGAAACAGCGAGCGAGAGGGTCAACGCGAGGGCGGAGATCTTGACGAGGTGCATGAGGAAGCTCTGTACCGTTAAGACGTGGTGGGACGGTGGGATTTGATCTAGATTCTTATAGACTGCGGATGATGGCACGGTTGAGGCGATCTGCACATTGCTAGCCTGCAACATTCTGACGCCAAAAATCCTGCTTATACTGAGGTTTAGCGACATATGGACGCGTTAACGGCACTCATCATCGGCGGTTCCATCCTTATTGCCGCGGGCGGGCTCGCCATGATGCTGCGCGGACGGGGCGATACGGGCGCCGCGCACATGACGCAGCTTACCGATACAGCCGCGCGGCTCGCCGAAGCGCAAAGCATGCTGACGGGACGGCTCGCGCAAATGGCGGAAAGCCAGGCGGCGGCACAGAACCATATGGCCGAGCAACTGCGCGCGCAGGAGACGAACGTGCGCAAACTTCTGGACGAACGCCTGGCGGACGTAACGCGCAAGGTTGGCGAAAATTTGGAAAAGAGCACGACCAAGAACAGCGAGGCTTTGGGCGCCTTGTCGGAGCGCCTCGCCGTGATCGACGCCGCCCAGAAGAACATCACGGAGCTGTCAGCCGAGGTGGTCGGGCTGCAGGACATTCTCTCGAACAAGCAGGCCCGCGGCGCCATCGGCCAGACCCAGATGGAGGATCTGGTGCGCAACATGCTGCCGCGCGGCAGCTATGATTTCCAGGTGACGCTGACCAACGGCAAGCGCGCGGACTGCGTCATCCGCCTGCCGAACCCGCCGGGGCTGATCGCGGTGGATTCAAAATATCCGCACGAAGCCTTTGTGCAGCTGACGACGGCGACCGACGAGCGCGCCCGCACCGCCGCCGAAGCCGCTTTCCGCGCCGACGTCCTGAAACACATCAAGGATATCGCCGAGAAATACATCGTGCCCGGTGAGACGGCGGATTCGGCCATCATGTTCGTGCCGGCAGAATCGGTGTTCGCCGAATTGCACGATCGCTTCCCGCAGGTCGTGGAAGAAGGTTTCCGCCGCCGGGTCTACATCGTCTCGCCGACGACATTGATGGCAACGCTGAACACCGTGCGCACGATCCTGAAAGACGCCCGTATGCGCGAGCAGGCGCATATCATCCAGAAAGAGATCGGTGAACTGACGAAAGATGTCGAGCGCCTCGACAAGCGCGTCGGCGCGCTGGGCACGCATTTCGATCAGACACAAAAGGATGTAAAAGAAATCCTGATCTCCACCGGCAAGATCGTCGACCGCGGCCACAAGATCGAAAACATCCCGCTGGAAGGCGAGGCCGCCCAAGTCGGCGGTGACAATGTTACACAGCTTCGTGTGATCGCCGATTAGCGGACTTATTTTAGACACAAGCTTCGCGATAATAGTACCTACGTCGCGCCGGGAGGTTGCGCGTTGTCACCGGTTTTCGACAAAATGTATTCGGCCATTCTTCCTCGGGGGGATCATGTCGTTTTCACTGTTCGCGGTCATTCTCGTCGTTCTCGGCATCATGCTGGTCTTCAAGGCCGTCACGGTGGTGCCGCAGGGTTGGAACTACACGGTCGAACGATTTGGGAAGTACACCAGCTCACTGTCGCCGGGCCTGCACCTCATCACGCCGTTCATCGAATCGATCGGGCGCAAGATCAACCTGATGGAACAGGTGCTTGATGTTCCTTCGCAGCAGGCCATCACCAAGGACAACGCCGCCGTGACCGCCGACGGCGTGATGTTCTTCCAGATCCTGGATGCGGCGAAAGCCGCCTACGAAGTCCAAAACCTGCCGCTCGCGATCTTGAACTTGACCATGACCAATATCCGCACGGTGATGGGCAGCATGGATCTCGACGAATTGCTGTCGCAGCGCGATTCGATCAATGCCCGCCTGCTGCGCGTGGTTGATGAAGCCACGACGCCCTGGGGCGTGAAGGTGACGCGTATCGAGATCAAGGACATCTCGCCGCCGAAGGACCTGGTCGACGCCATGGCCCGCCAGATGAAAGCCGAACGCGAGAAGCGCGCGGAGATCTTGGAAGCCGAAGGCTCCAAGCAGTCGGCCATCCTGCGCGCCGAAGGCCAGAAGCAATCGCAGATCCTGGAGGCTGAAGGCAAACGCGAGGCCGCCTTCCGCGAAGCCGAGGCGCGCGAACGTCTCGCCGAGGCCGAAGCGCGGGCCACTGCAATGGTGTCCGAAGCGATTGGAAAAGGCGACGTCCAGGCGATCAACTACTTCATCGCGCAGCGCTATGTGGACGCGTTAAAGGAAGTCGCGAAGGCCCCGAACGGCAAGCTGATCATGATGCCGCTGGAAGCCAGCGGCATCATCGGTTCCATCGCCGGCATCGCCGAACTCGCCAAGGAGGCCATGATCCCGCCGGGGAGCCGCACCGAACCGCCCCCGCCCGCCACGCCGCAGCCGCCGCGCCCGCCGCGTATTCCCACAGCGGGGTAAGCGATGGACGCGATCGCCACCTATCTCGACGGCAGCAGCCACTGGACATGGTGGATCCTCGCACTGCTGCTGTTTCTCCTGGAACTGACTCTGCCCGGCGTCTTCTTCCTGTGGCTGGGCATCGCGGCCGCGATCACGGGCCTTGTGGCCCTGGTCGTCGTGGACCTGTCGTGGCAGATGGCTGTGACGATCTTCACGGTTCTCAGCGTGGTTACGGCCATGGCCGGGCGGCGGTTCTGGCGTCCGCGCAATATCGACACCAGCGATCCGACCCTCAATCAGCGCGGCGTGCAGTACATCGGCCATGTGTTCACGCTGGAAAGCGCGATCGAGGACGGGAACGGCCGCATGAAAGTCGCCGACAGCAGTTGGCTTGTCAGCGGGCCGGATTTACCAGCCGGCGCGAAGGTGCGCGTGACCGGCGTTGTCGGCGCGAAGCTGACGGTCGAGGCGGCCGATCCGGGACCGGCGGCGCCATATCCAACATAAAAGCCAAAAGAAAAGGCCGGGAAAGATCCCGGCCTTTTTTTGTTAGTAGGCCGAACTCGCCGCCGGACGGGACGGCGCTTTCTCGACGTTCTCCGGCACCTGGACGCTCACGGTCTTTGTTTCGCCGGAGCGGCCCGGAAACTCCTGGAAGATCGCGTCGAGGATGTAAGGCATCACAGGCTCGATTTGACCATTGAGGCCTGAGCTGACGGCGCGGCCTTCAAACACACGATCTTTGCGATCGGAATTATAGGTCGCCCCACGGAAGACATTCACTTCAACGCGGCGGGTGAAAACCTGGCGCGTGGTGATGTCGTAGCGGTCATCCCAGAACGGATCGTAGCCCATGTAGCCGAAGGGGCCGCGCGCCCAATAGGGACGTCCCCACCCGTAACCGTACCCAAAGCCGGCCTGCGCGCCGAAACCCGACCAGGTCGAGCGCACATCGGCGCTGGGGCCATAGACGGCGTACCGCAGCGTGACGACGTAGTCGGCGTTCGTCGGACCGGCGCCGCCGGTGTACTGTTTCATACCGAGCGCCGACAGGCGCTGGTTCATCAGATCGCCGAACTGCTTGAACGCGAAGCTCGACTGCTGATCGTCATCGAGCGCGACGATGGCGAACGTCTTACCCTGCGGCGCTTCCGACATGGCGTTGTAGCGCGTGACGTCGGACGTCACGAACTTCGGCCCGGCGCATCCTGCGAGCATAAGGACCGCGGCGGCGGCCGCGAAAACGGTTCTCAACATACCGACCTCCTGAGGCCGCGCGGGACCCGACAGACGGGAACACATCGCGCGGAGTACATGACTGTTCAGCTTAGAAGATATAGGTGAATTATGGCACAGACATGACGCCAAGCCGTTGCGTTTTTGAAAGCTTCGCGAAAGCTTTAAACGGGGCGCCGGGCTGTCAGCGCCGCGGCAATGGTGCCATCGTCGAGATAGTCGAGCTCGCCCCCAATGGGCATGCCGTGAGCCAGCCCTGAAACGGTGGTTTTGGTCTGCCCAAGACGCTCGGCGATATAGTGGGCGGTTGTCTGACCATCGACCGTCGCCGAAAGGGCGAGGACCACTTCCCTGACGTCAGGCGACTCGGCACGGCCGACGAGTTTATCGATGCGCAGATCCGCGGGGCCGACTCCGTCGAGCGGCGACAGGAGCCCGCCGGTGACGTGATAACGGCCGCGAAACGCTCCCGTGCGCTCCAAGGCCCAAAGATCGGCGACGTCTTCCACCACGCAAATGAGCGCGGGGTCGCGGCGCGGATCGCAGCAGATGGTGCAGGGATCGGCGCTATCGAAATTGCCGCAGCGCGAGCACACCTTCACCGATTCCGAGGCGGCGGAGAGGGTCTGCACCAACGGATCGAGCAAGGATTCGCGCTTCTTGATGAGCGCGAGTGCGATGCGGCGCGCGGAGCGCGGGCCCAATCCCGGCAACTTCGAGAGCTGCCGGATCAGAGCTTCGATTTGGGGACCAGCCACTACGTGATTCTCTTATTGCTGCGCGATCTCATCCGAAAACCGCTCCCCACATTTCGGGACCGCGCACTAGAACGGAAGCTTGAATCCCGGCGGGAGCGGGAGGCCGCCGGTCAGCTTGTTCATTTCATCCTGCGTGTGACGCTCGACCTTGCCGCGCGCATCGTTGACCGCCGCGACGATGAGGTCTTCGAGGACCTCGGCGTCCTCGGGCTTCAAGAGGCTCGGATCGATCTTCACGCGCTTGAGTTCGCTGCGGCCGTTGAGAGTCGCCTGCACCATGCCGGCGCCGGCGCTGCCGACCATTTCGGTTTCGGCGAGTTTCTCCTGCATTTCGGACATACGCGTCTGCATGTCCTGAACCTGCTTCATGATATTTCCGAGATTCTTCATCGCGTTCCTTCGAAAGCGCGAATGGGGGTCAGACACCAATTCGCTTAACAATCATCACATCGAGGCAATCATCGAACGAATTGGTATCTGACCCCAATTCGCTTGAGTCTACTTGTCGGCGGGCTTGATGCTTTCCACGGTCGCGCCGGGGAACGCCTCGAGAAGGGATTTCACCAAGGGATCGGACTTGGCCGTTTCGATTTCCTGATCATAGAGCGACGGCGCGCCGCCCGCGTTGGCGACACTCACCACCCAGCGCTGACCGGTCCAGGCGGTGAGCATCTTGCCCACTTGGCCCGCGAGATCGCTCGGCGCAAGACGCCCGGGCTTGAATTCGATGAGACCTTGTTCGAAGCGCACAAGGTGGACGTTGCGGTGCAGGTGCGTCGAGAGCACGGCTTCGCGCTTGGCGACAAATAGCTTCACCACTTCAGCGAAGGACTGCGGCTGCGGCGCCGCTTCGGCAGTCGGCCGCGGCGCGGCAACAGCCTGCGGGAGATGATCGGTGGCGACCGCCGTTGCGGTCATGGTGGGGCGCGGTGTCGGGCGCACGGGGGCCGTGGCGGGCGCGCGCGCAGCGACAGCGCCGCCACTTTCCAGCGATTTCACGGCATCGGCGGGCGTCGGCAGATCGGCGGCGTAAGCCAGCCGGACCAATACCATTTCAACCGCCTGCAACGGCATGGGCGCGGCGCGCGCTTCACCGAGGCCCTTCAGAAGCATCTGCCAGGCGCGCGTCAGCACGCCCATGCCAAGTTTCTCGGCCATGGCGCCGCCACGGGTACGTTCATTCTCGGCAAGCGCGGGGTCGGCCGCACCGTCCGGCGCCACCTTGAGGCGCGTGAGCCAATGCACGAGTTCCAACAGATCCTGAATCACGACGACAGGGCTCGCGCCCGCCGCATACTGACCGGCAAGCACATCGAGCGCGGTCTTCACATCGCCGCTCATCACAGCTTCCAGGAGATCGAACACCAGCGCGCGGTCGGCGAGGCCGAGCATGTCGCGCACCGCGGTTTCGCCCACCTGTTTACCACCCGCCTGAGAGATGGCCTGATCGAGGATCGACAGACCATCGCGCGCGGACCCGTCGGCGGCGCGGGCGATCAGCGCGAGCGCGCCTTCATCGACGGAAGCGCCTTCCTTCTGGCTGACGTCGGCAAATAATTTCTGCAACGTCGCGCTCTCGATCCGGCGCAGGTCGAAGCGCTGACAGCGCGAGAGCACCGTGATCGGCACCTTGCGGATTTCGGTGGTGGCGAAAATGAACTTCACATGCTCCGGCGGCTCTTCGAGCGTCTTGAGCAAGGCATTGAACGCCTTGTCGGAGAGCATATGCACTTCGTCGATGATGTAGATCTTGTAGCGCGCCGAGACGGGCCGGTAGCGCACGCCTTCCAGAAGCTCGCGGATGTCGTCGATGCCGGTGCGGCTGGCGGCGTCCATCTCGAGCACGTCGACGTGGCGGTCTTCGGCGATGGCGGTGCAATGCACGCACACGCCGCAAGGCGTCGGCGTCGGTCCGCCCTTGCCGTCGGCGCCCACGCAATTCAAGGCGCGTGCGATCAAGCGCGCGGTCGTGGTCTTACCGACCCCGCGCACGCCGGTGAGCATGTAGCCGTGGGCGAGACGCCCCGAGGTGATCGCGTTGGTGAGGGTTCGGACCAGCGCGTCCTGGCCACGCAGCGCCTCGAAGGTGGTCGGCCGGTATTTGCGGGCGAGGACCTGATATTCCCCAGCTGAGTCCGCGGACGGGCTATCGGTCACGGGGCTGGTCCATGGGGCAAGACGGCTTTTCGGGGAAAAGTAGGGTGAGAGACTGGACGACGACCCGAACCGAAACTCGTTACGGCTGCTTCCTTCCGGACCTGACCGGGTTGGCGAGGGGTACGTCCATCGCCAGCCTCTCGAGGGCCACTATATCAGATGAGAACGCCGCGGAAGCAAGGCCTGAGGAAGACCCCGCGGGATCCTCACAACTTATTCGCGCACCTGACTTTTTTTGATTGCCAGGCCCGGGGGGAAGGCCCACAAGGACCCCAAATAGGAGCCGTTTCGGGCCCCCCGGGGCGCCGCGGTCTAGGCTATACTCCGCCAGGTCATCATGAACGTCGCCGTCAGCACCGAGTCGCATAAAAAAGCAGGCCGCCCCAAGCCGGTCGTCCTGGCCATTCTCGACGGGTGGGGCTACCGAGTCGAAAAGACCGATAACGCCATCGCCCTGGCCAACGTGCCGACCTGGAACCGGTTCCTGGCCACCTGCCCCCACGGCTTGGTGGAGACCAGCGGCCTCGACGTGGGCCTGCCGCCCGGTCAGATGGGCAATTCCGAAGTCGGGCACATGAATATCGGCGCGGGCCGCGTGATGATGCAGGACCTTCCCCGCATCGATGCGGCCATCGAAACCGGCGCGATTCAGAGCAATCCGGCCCTGAGCGACTTCATCGCCAAGCTTAAAGCTTCCGGCGGCACCGCGCACATGATCGGCCTGCTTTCGCCGGGCGGCGTGCATTCGCACATGGATCAGATGGCCGCGTTGGCCCGCATCATCAGCGGCGCCGGCGTGCCCGTCGCGATCCACGCGCTGATGGACGGGCGCGACACGCCACCGTCGTCGGGTCTGGGATTCATGGAAGCGTTCCAGAAGCAGATCGCGGGCCTGGCGCGCACGAAGATCGCCACGGTCGGCGGCCGCTACTACGGCATGGACCGCGACAAGCGCTGGGACCGCGTCGAGAAAGCTTATGCCGCAATGACCGAAGCAAAGGGTCATCACGCCGCTGATCCGCTGGCCGCGATCCGCGCGTCTTACGACGAACGCGTGACCGACGAATTCATGCTGCCGGCGGCGATCGGCGATTATAGGGGCATGCAGGACGGCGACGGCGTGCTGATGGCGAACTTCCGCGCCGATCGCGCGCGGCAGATTCTGTCGGCACTGTTGTGGCCAGCCTTCGACGGGTTCGCCCGCGCGCGCGTCATCACGTTCGCCGCGGCGACGGGACTTACGGAATACTCCCAAGCGCACAACACGTTCATGACCGTGATGTTCCCGGCGGAAAGCGGCGGGCACACGCTGGGTCAGATCATCAGCGAGGCGGGGCTCAAACAACTGCGCATCGCCGAAACCGAAAAATACGCGCACGTCACGTTCTTCCTGAATGGCGGCGTGGAGCAGGAGTTCCCCGGCGAAGAACGCATCCTGATCCAGAGCCCGAAGGTCGCAACATACGACCTGCAGCCCGAGATGAGCGCGCCGGACGTGACGGACCGCATCGTCGAGGCCATCGAAAGCGGCCGTTTTGACGCGATTATCGTCAACTATGCCAACGGCGACATGGTGGGACACACGGGCATTCTGGCCGCCGCGATCAAGGCGGCCGAGACAATCGACGCTTGCCTTACGCGCCTTGAAGCCGCGTTGAAAAAGGCCGGCGGAACGATGCTGATATGCGCGGATCACGGCAATCTTGAATTGATGAAAGATCCAGCCACGCATGAACCGCATACACAGCACACTGTCGGCGTCGTGCCGACCGTGCTGGTGAACGGTCCGGCGGACGTCACGGCCCTGAAGAACGGCCGCCTCGCGGACATTGCGCCAACCGTTTTGGCGTTGATGCAGCTTCCCAAGCCGCCCGCGATGACCGGTGCATCGCTGCTGATCCAGCATGCCGATGCGCAAAACGCTGCATTGCTCGCGCGCCGTGCGGGCGCGTAACCTTTTCACCCTCACGCTCGCCGCGGCGCTCGCGGCGGTTCCTTCATTTGCGCAAACGCCAGACCCCGCGCAACTGAGAGCGCTGGAACGCAACCTCAAGCAGAGCGAGAACGAGGCTCAGCGCCTGGCCAATGAGGCCAACGCGACCGCGCGCGAGGCGGAACGCCTGCGCAAGGAGTCCATCGATCTCGCCAAGGACATCCAGGACCAGGAGTATTCACTGCTGGTGATGGAAAACCGGATCAATGAACTGGAAGCACACGCGGCGCAGGCGAGCGGCACCTTGAGCCGGCGCGACGCGCAGATGCGCGACGCCCTGATGGCGCTTGAACGTTTGGCGCTGCGGCCCGCCGACGCCCTGACATTGAACCCGCTGTCGCCCGATGATGCCGTGCGTACGGCGATCCTGCTCCGCGCGGCGCTGCCCAACATCCGGCAATCCACGGCCGCCCTCCAGACGGATCTCGCCGAGCTTTACCGTGTGCGTGCGCAAGTGACCGCGCAACGCGAACAGGCCGCCGCAACAACCGCCGCGCTCATCGAGAAGCGCAAGCGGATGGAAACGACGCTCGAACAGAAAGCCCTGCAGCAACAGAAGATCGCGCTGCAGTCGGACGAGGTCAGCGCCCGCACCAAAAAGCTCGCGCAGGAAGCCGAAGACCTGCGCGCGCTGTTCGCGAAGCTGGCAGCGGAGAAGGAGCGACGCGACGCCGCCGAGCGCAAGATCGCCCAGGAAAAGGCGGCCGCCGAGAAGGCCGCCGCCGCGGAGAGAGCAAAAGCCGAAGCCCAGGCACAGGCCACGCAGCCGGCGCCACGATCCAAAGACGCTGAGGTCCAAACGGCGCGACTCGCGCCTAAGCTGTCGCCTCCGGATGAAGTTGCTGTAACCCGCTCGTTCGGCAAAGCCAGGGGCACCCTCCCCTACCCGGTCGCAGGCACGCTATCGGCCAAATTCGGCGAGGCCGCGGACCCCACGGATTCCTCGGGATTACGGACAAAAGGGATCACAATCAAAGCCGCCCCCGGGTCGCAAGTGATCGCGCCCTTCGACGGCATCATCGCCTTCGCCGGCCCCTTTCGCGGATATGGCCAACTATTGATCATAGAACATAGCGAGGGATATCATACGTTATTGGCTGGTTTAGGGCGCATCGACAGCGAGGTCGGCCAGCGCGTGCTGGCGGGCGAACCTCTTGGCGTAATGGATGGTACAGCTGCGTCCTCGCTCTATGTCGAACTGCGCCGTGAAGGCCAGCCCATCAATCCCTTGCCTTGGCTTGCTGACCGCACGGGAAAAGTAGCGAGTAGATGAGACTGTCTCTGACCAACGGTGTGAACACCTATGCGCCTTAAATACATTGCCGCCGCCGCGACCGTTTCGTTCGTCGCCGGTGCCGTCACAGCTCCACTCCTGCCGACCTTCGCGGCCGAGAAGTCCAACGCGAAGTTTTCGGACGACACCTACAAATATCTCGAGCTGTTCGGGGATGTGTTCGAGCGCGTGCGCAAGGACTACGTCGAGGAAGTGACCGATCAGCAGCTTCTGGAGAACGCGATCAACGGCATGCTCACGTCGCTGGATCCGCACTCGGGCTACATGCCCGCAAAAAGCTTCCAGGAGATGCAGGAGCAGACCAAGGGCGAGTTCGGCGGCCTCGGCATTGAAGTGACCATGGAATCGGGCGTCGTGAAAGTGGTGTCGCCGATCGACGACACGCCGGCGAGCCGCGCGGGCGTGCAACCGGGCGACTATATCATCGGCATCGATGGAAAGCCGGCCGTGGGCCTGACGCTGCAGGAAGCCGTCGAGAAGATGCGCGGCCCCATCAACACGCCGATCGTGATCACGCTGCGCCGCGCCGAAACCGAGCCGTTCGACGTGAAGTTGGTGCGCGCCGTGGTGAAGGTGCAATCGGTAAAGAGCCGCGTTGAGGGCGACGTCGGCTACATCGACATCAATCAGTTCAACGAGACGACGCAGGTCGGCCTCGACGGCGCGATCAAGTCACTGAAGACGAAGCTCGGCCCCAAGCTGAAAGGCTATGTGATCGACCTTCGCAATAACCCGGGCGGCTTGCTCGATCAGGCGGTGTCGGTCTCCGACACGTTCCTCGACCGCGGCGAGATCGTCTCGACCCGCACGCGCCACAGCGAAGAGACCCAGCGCTATAATGCGAAACCGGGCGACGCGACCGATGGAAAGCCGCTGGTGGTGCTGATCAACGACGGCTCGGCCTCGGCGTCCGAGATCGTGGCCGGCGCCCTGCAGGACCACGGCCGCGCGATCCTGCTCGGCACCAAGAGCTTCGGGAAGGGGTCCGTGCAGACCATCATCCCGCTGGCGCGCGGCGAGAGCGCCATGCGCCTGACGACGGCGCGCTACTACACGCCGAGCGGCCGTTCGATCCAGGCGACCGGGATCGATCCGGATATCGAAGTGAAGCCGGCGAAAATCGAGCCCATCGGCACGCCGAGCGCAGGTTTCACCCGCGCAGAACGTGACCTTCCGGGCGCGCTGCGCAACGAGAATGAAAAGCAAGGCGAGCCGATGGCTCAGCCGCCCGCGCCGGCCGGCCCGCAGGCTGGAACGAAGCCCAACGGCACCAAGCCCGCCGCCGATGCAGCGAAGCCCGCCGCCGGTCAGCAGACCGCCTCGGCCGCCAAGCCGCAGGAGCCGGAAGACTACCAACTCCAGCGCGCCCTTGATCTGTTACAGGGAATCGCCCTGTACCAGCGCGCCGAGGCGAAACCCGCCGGCGGCACGAACTAGGACGGAACCGGCTAAATCCGGTTCAGGGAAGAAAACACGGGGGCCCGGTCACCACGCCGAGGCCCCCGTTTGTTTTTGGCTTAACAGGCTCTTAAGGGTCCCCCGTCTAGAAGATAATCGGCGTATCATATGTACTGCGCTCAACGCGCAGGGCCGGAGGAGTTCATGGGACTGTTCGATCGGTTCCGGAAAGACAACGTAAAAGACCCGTTTGGCGGCGGCGACGACGGCGACGCGGACTTTTACGACGACGAAGACACGGGCCAGTCCGGCACGGGTCCGAGAATCGCGCTGCTTGCGAGCGGCGTGGTGTTCGCCGGCGTTGTCGGATTCATTTCCTACGTCCTTCTGACCAGTGAGACCCCGCAAGTCGCCGCACCCGTTACGGGTAATTTCGCCGACCTCGAAGTCGTCGATGAGAATGCGCCGGCGCCGAACGCGGCCCCTGAGGCGGCTATCGCGCAAGACGCCACCGCCGCAACCGACCGTTCGGCCTCCCGCCGCCCGTGGCTGACGGCGCAAGCCCCGGCCACGCCTGCGGCGAAACCGGACCCTGCTAAACCCGCCGCCGCGACGCCCGCCACCGCCGCGAAACCGGAGGCCGCGAAGCCGGAGGCGGGAAAAGCGGACGCCGCAAAACCCGCGGTCACACCGCCGACCAACACCGCCGCCGTCACGCCGCCCCCAGCGGCCGCGAAACCCGTCGCGCCGACACCTGCGCCCGCCGCGAAAGAAACCCAAGTCGCCGCCGTACCGCCGGCCGCCAAGCCCGTCGCGCCGCCAGCTCCGGCGCCCGCGAACGCCAAACCCGCGGCAACGCCTCCGGCCGACGCGAAACCGGAAGCCGCGTCCGCCGAAGCGCCGCCCCAACCAAACGACGAAGTCCCCAACCTGATCGGCGGGATTCCCGCCCTCAACGCGCCCGGTGTGGCGCCGGGCGCGCCGGAACGCTTCGCCGCCGCCGCGGGCGATGCCGGCCCCGCCGTCGCCGGTGGCCGCCCGCGCCTGGTGGATCCGCCTCTGCCGCCGACCGACCGTGTCGCCGTCAGCGCCCCGCCGCCCCGCTTTGCCGCGCTGCGCGATGCGAAGAAGGAAGCCGCGCCCGCCGCATCCGCAAGCACGGCGAAGATCGCGATCGTGGTGCGCGGGCTTGGCCTTAGCCAATCGGCGACGGAAGCCGCCATCACCAAACTGCCGCCGGCCGTGACGCTGGCCTTCAGCCCCTATGCGCGCAACATCAAGACCTGGATGGACCGCGCGAAGGCCGCCGGGCACGAGGTGCTCATCGAAGTCCCGCTGGAGAGCAAGGATTTCCCGGCGCAGGATCCGGGCCCCTTGGGCCTCCTGACCACCCTAGAACTCAAGGACAACGCCGAACGCCTCGATGCCGTATTGAAAGCCGGCACGGGGGCGATCGGCGTATTCGACGCCCAAGGCACGAAGTTCCGCGAGAACGCGCAGAGCATCTCGCCGATGTTCGCCAAGTTGAAAGAGCAGAATCTGTTCTATGTGCAGGGATCGCCCGGGGTACGCATGGGTGACGCCTATGTTTCGACGGCCGTGGCCGACGTCGTGCTTGATGAACGCCCCTTCCGCGCCGCCGTGGATGCGCGCCTCGACTATGCCGAACGCCTCGCGCGCTATCAGGGCAGCGTTGTCGCCTCGGTGCAGGCCAAGCCGGTGAGCTTCGAGCGGCTCATTCTGTGGCTGGACCAGGCACAGAGAAAAGGCATCGCGCTCACACCAATCTCCACCGTGTTGATCCGTTCGGAGGTCACCGCGCCATCGCCGGCGACGGCGCCCCCGGCCGCCGCGAAGGCGAAACCGGCCGCCAGCCATGACGCGCCGGCCCAAGCCAAACCCGCCGCCGCAAAAGCAAAACCCGAGGCCGCCAAAGCCAAGGCGAAGCCAGCGCACTGACCCGCATGCCATCTTCCAAGCCTTATCGCCGGGGCGTCGGGATCGTCCTGTTGAACGCACGCGGCAAAGTCTTTGTCGCCGAGCGCATCGACACGCCGGGCGCCTGGCAGATGCCGCAAGGCGGGATCGACAAGAACGAGTTGCCCCGCGCGGCGGCCTTGCGCGAGCTTCGCGAGGAAACCGGAACCGATAAGGCGCGCATCGTCGCCGTGACACGGTCGTGGCTGCGCTATGACCTGCCCGCCGATCTTCAAAAGAAGGTGTGGAAAGGCAAGTACCGTGGTCAGGAGCAGAAGTGGTTCCTGATGAAATTCACGGGCGAGAATGCCGACATCGACATCGCGGGCGAACATCCGGAGTTCGGCGCCTGGAAGTGGACCAAGTTCGAGAACCTGCCGAAAATGATCGTCGGTTTCAAACGCGACATCTACAAACAGGTCGTCGCGGCCTTCAAAGAGAAGGTCGCCGCTTTACAGCCTGTGCGCGCGGCAAAACCGAAGAAAAAAGCCGCGCGCCGTAAAGCTTAATACTCCGAGAACATTCTTTGGATTTCCTTGGGATCGCGCGTCTTGGTGAGCGCGAGCATGAGGAGGATGCGCGCCTTCTGCGGATTGAGGGTATCGGCCGCCACCATATTGAAGGGTTCGTAATCCTTCGTCGCCACGACGCGGCCATTGCCGACGCGGCTGGAGCGCACGAGGACCGGACGCGCATCGGGCTTCATGGCAAGCACGTTCTTAAGCGCGCCGCGCTCGGGTGTCGAAATATCGCCGGCCCCCGTGCCGGCAAAGACGATGCCCTGCGTGCCGCCCTTTACCAGCGCGTCGACGAGGCCGAGGCTCGGCTGCACATAAGCGTAGAGAATATCGACCACGGGAAGCTTATCAAGTTTCGAGACGTCGAATTCGGAAGCCGCCGTATGCCGTCGGGTCGGCGACCGATAGAACACGACCTTGTCTTCATCGATCTGGCCGAGATAGCCAAAGTCGGTGGGCCGAAAGGCCTCGACGCGCATCGTATGCTCTTTCGTGACATCGCGGGCAGAGCTGATTTCATCGTTCAGCACGACCATCGCACCCTTCCCGCGCGCCTCCGGCGACGCGGCCACGCGCACGGCATTGATGAGGTTGAGCGGACCGTCGGCACTGACAGCCGTGGCCGGGCGCATGGCGCCGACGAGGACCACGGGTTTATCGGACTTCACGGTGAGATCGAGGAAGAAGGCCGTTTCCTCGATGGTGTTGGTGCCATGCGTAATGACAACGCCCGAGACTTTCGGGTCGGCCAGAGTTTCGTTGATTTTGCGCGCGAGCGAGATCCAATGCGCGATGGTCAAATCGTAGCTGGCGACATTGGCGATCTGTTCGACAGGCGTATTGGCGAGCTGCTTGAGTTGAGGAACGCTGGCCACGAGCTGATCGCCGGAGATGGCGCCGGACTTGTAGTTGGTCATGTCCGTGCCGGACGAACCGGCGCCGGCAATGGTGCCGCCCGTGGTGAAGATTTTGACCGTCGGCAAAGGTTCGGCGGCGAGGACGGGACCCGCCAAGAAAAGCGTCGCGACGGCGGCAAATTGCGTGAACCGTTGAATCATGAGGCTCCCCCAAGAGAATGAGGCCTCAGCCTAACACTCGGCGTTCGCCGGGCGGAATGGCGCTGATGCGAGCCGAGAGGGCCGCGATATCCTCGGAACCAAAGAAGAGATGAACACGCGCGCTGGAGGCGGGGCGCTTTACGCGGGGGGGCCGCCATGCGTCTTCCCTCGCCGGCCCCGTTCGTCCAATCGGCGCAAGGGTTAGCGCGCGGGCACCAGCACGGGACGGAACTTGCGGCCACGGAACCAGATGACGCTCCAGAGAAGCGCGGACAACAGTTTTGCTGCCCAGCCGTCAGGATTGAACCCGGCGGCTTGCGCGAACATATGACCAGCGCGGCGCACATGGCGCTTTTGATAAAAGCCGAAAGCCCGCGCCGCATAGGCCGCGTTCGAAGTGGCACGGTCGTAGGCGCCGGGTACGGCGTTGCCGGCGTAATAAGCCGACGCGATCTCGTCGTCGTCGGCTTCGCGAAAGCGGGTGAACGCGACCTTGAAGCGCTCCCACGTCGAGGCGCCGTCACGGCGTTCGGCCAGATAGCGCTCCATATGCCGATAGAACAATTGGTAATGCCGGAACTCGTCGGCAGCGATGTTCTTGCAGATTTGCTTCAGGACCGGCTCTTCCACCGCGTCGCGGATCGCCGAATAAAAGGAGCTGGTGCCGGTCTCGACAACACAGCGCGCACAGAGCTCGCCGGTACGCGAACCGCGGATCGACGCCGTGGCGTCGATCGGGATCTTGTACATGTCGGTGAAGCGCGTGAAGCTCGCATCCATATCGAAGGCCGGGTCGGCGAGCGCCGCCCAACGGCCGAGCGCGATGCCGTGCTGCTCTTCTTCCTTCGCCCATTCGGCGGCCGCAGCCTGGAAGGCGGGGTCGTCCTTGAAGACGCCGTGAAGATAGCTGCCGTAGTCCGCGCCATTGCGCTCAACCATCGCAGCGGTCTTGATGACCGCAACGAGGTCGGGCGAGACCTTGGACGCGTCGAAGCGCGTCCAATCGATATCGTCCAAGCTCCAGTGTTTTACGGCCATGAGAGATGAACGTGTTGCGCTTGCAGGAGTTCGCGATCGCGCCTCAGCACGCTCGCCTCTTATCGGTTAGTCGCATTTTAGCGGGAAAACCGGTTTCCACTTTTCCCTAAAATGCTTCTATACCACGCCTGCAAGAAAACCGTCACATCCGGCAATTTAAAGGCAGCGTGATGTTTAGGCTGCCGCTTGCACCATCGCTTCGGCGTTGGCGACATCAACCGCCGCGAGACGGCGGTCATCGTCGTTGGCGGCCTGGTCGAGGCGCGCCTTCGCCTGTGCGAGGCGCTGCGCCGCGTAGTCGCGGGTCAGAGTCGCCTGCGGAATGGCTTCGTCGACCAGGACCGTACAGCTGGCCGGCGTGACTTCAGCGAAGCCGCCGGTGACGAAGAAGCTCTCGGCGACCGCACCGCCCTTATAGACCTGGACGAAGCCCGGCTTGAGGGTGGAAAGCGTCGGCGCATGCAAGGGCAGCACGCCGAACACACCTTCGGCGCCCGGCACAATCACCATCTCGACCTGCTCCGAAAGGAGCAAGCGTTCCGGCGAGACCAGTTCGAGCTTCAACGTCGTATCGGCCATATCGAAGTCCTAGAGCTTTAAGATTAGGCCGCAGCGGCCATCTTCTTACCTTTTTCGATCGCCTGTTCGATGGTGCCGACCATGTAGAAGGCCTGCTCCGGCAGGTGATCGTAATCGCCGGCGACGATGCCCTTGAAGCCCTTGATGGTGTCGGCGAGCTGGACGAACACGCCCGGGTTGCCGGTGAACACTTCGGCGACGTGGAACGGCTGCGAGAGGAAGCGCTGGATCTTACGGGCGCGGGCGACCGTGAGTTTGTCTTCTTCCGACAGTTCGTCCATCCCGAGGATGGCGATGATGTCCTGCAGCGACTTGTAGGTCTGCAGCACGCGCTGCACGTCACGGGCCACTTTGTAGTGTTCTTCACCGACGACGAGCGGATCGAGCGCGCGGCTGGTGGAGTCGAGCGGATCCACGGCCGGATAGATGCCGAGCTCGGCGATCGAACGCGACAACACGGTCGTGGCGTCGAGGTGGGCGAACGAAGCGGCCGGGGCCGGATCGGTCAAGTCGTCGGCGGGCACGTAAATCGCCTGGACGGACGTAATCGAACCCTTCTTGGTCGAGGTGATGCGTTCCTGCAGACCGCCCATGTCCGTGGCCAGCGTCGGCTGATAACCCACGGCAGACGGGATACGGCCGAGGAGCGCCGACACTTCGGAGCCGGCCTGGGTGAAGCGGAAGATGTTGTCGACGAAGAACAGCACGTCCTTGCCTTCGACGTCGCGGAAGTATTCGGCCTGGGTGAGACCGGAGAGCGCGACGCGGGCGCGGGCGCCGGGCGGCTCGTTCATCTGGCCGAACACGAGCCCCACTTTGCTGTTGGGGCCGTCCTTGTCGATGATGCCGGCTTCCAGGAACTCGTGATAGAGGTCGTTCCCTTCGCGGGTGCGCTCGCCGACGCCAGCGAACACGGAGTAACCGCCGTAGCCCTTGGCGATGTTGTTGATCAGCTCCTGGATGAGCACGGTCTTGCCGACACCGGCGCCGCCGAACAGACCGATCTTACCGCCCTTGAGGTACGGCTCGAGCAAGTCGATGACCTTGATCCCCGTGGGAAGGATCTGCGCTTCGGTCGACTGTTCAACGAAGGACGGCGCCTGACGGTGAATCGGCATGTAGTCCTTGGCGTCGATCGGACCGCGTTCGTCCACGGGCTCGCCGATCACGTTCATGATACGGCCGAGCGTCCCGGGACCCACGGGCATGCGGATCGGGTTGCCGGTGTCTTTCACTTGCTTGCCACGCACGAGACCGTCGGTGGTGTCCATGGCGATGCAGCGCACGGTGGATTCGCCGGTGTGCTGGGCGACTTCCAGGATCAGGCGCTTGCCGTTGTTGTCCAGCTCCAGCGCGTTCAAGATCGCCGGCAGATCGCCGTCGAACTTCACGTCCACGATCGCGCCCAACACCTGGGTAATGGTTCCGACGCTATTCGCCATTGTCTTCTCCTATGCCTTCTTCGTTTCCGCGCCGCTTAGATCGCTTCAGCGCCGGAAATAATTTCGATGAGTTCTTTGGTAATCATGGCTTGGCGCTGACGGTTGTAGGTCAGCTTCAGCTTATTGATCATTTCGCCGGCGTTGCGCGTCGCGTTGTCCATCGCGGCCATTTGCGAGCCGAAGAACGACGCTGCGTTCTCAAGCATCGCGCGGAAGACCTGGATGGCGAGGTTACGCGGCAGCAGACTGCCGAGAATTTCGTTGTCCGACGGTTCGTAGTCGTAGACCACTTTCGCGTCGCCGCCGGCCGAAGCTTCCGGCACGGGGAACGGGATGATCTGCTGGCGCGTGACGATTTGCGACACGGCCGACTTGAAGCGCGCGTACACAAGCGTCGCGACGTCGAATTCGCCGGCTTCGAACATGGCGGTGATCTTCGAGGCCACGTCGTTGGCTTCGTTGAACGCGACACGCTTGCGGCCGAACTCGGTGTATTCACCGACGAGGAGCTCGCGGAAGTCGCGGCGCATCGCGTCGCGGCCCTTACGGCCGACGGCCAGGATCTTCACCGTCTTGCCGCGATCGAGCAGCTCGCGCACGAGACCACGGGCCGAACGGATGATGTTGGAGTTGAACCCGCCCGCGAGGCCGCGGTTCGCGGTCATCACGACGACGAGGTGCGTGTCATCCTTACCGGTTCCAGCGAGCATCAACGGCGCGCCGGCACGGCCCGCCGCGGCGCCCGCGAGGTTGCCGAGCATCCGCTCCATGCGTTCGGCGTAGGGACGCGCGGCTTCGGCGCCTTCCTGCGCGCGGCGCAGTTTCGACGCGGCGACCATCTTCATGGCCGACGTGATCTTCTTCGTCGACTGCACCGATTCGATGCGAACGCGGAACTCTTTTAAGCTAGGCATATCTCGATCCTACTTAGACGAATTTCCCCGAGGCCCTTAAGCGAACGAAGCCGAGAAGTCGTCGAGGAAGGTCTTGAGCTTCGCCTGGATGGCGTCTGTGAGCGCCTTTTCCTGACGGATGCCCGCGAGAATGTCCGGCGCGCGTTCACGCATGGCGCCGAGCATCGAGGATTCGAAGCGGCCGACATCGCGCACGGCGATCTTGTCGAGGTAACCCTTCGTGCCCGCGAAGATCACGACCACCTGCTCTTCGACCGGCACCGGCTTGTACTGCGGCTGCTTCAGGAGCTCGGTGAGACGTTCACCGCGCGCCAGAAGACGCTGCGTCGCCGGATCGAGGTCGGAGGCGAACTGCGCGAACGCCTTCATTTCGCGGTACTGGGCGAGTTCGAGTTTGATCGAGCCCGCGACCTGCTTCATGGCTTTGATCTGCGCCGACGAACCCACGCGGGAAACCGAGATACCGACGTTCAACGCCGGGCGGATACCCTGATAGAACAGCGTGGTTTCCAGGAAGATCTGACCGTCGGTGATCGAGATCACGTTCGTCGGAATGTAGGCCGACACGTCGTTGGCCTGGGTTTCGACGACCGGGAGCGCGGTGAGCGAGCCGGAACCGTTGGCTTCATTGAGTTTCGCGGCGCGCTCGAGCAGACGCGAGTGAATGTAGAACACGTCGCCGGGATAAGCTTCGCGGCCCGGCGGACGGCGCAGCAGCAGCGACATCTGGCGGTACGCGACGGCCTGCTTGGACAAGTCGTCATAGAAGATGACGGCGTGCATGCCGTTGTCGCGGAACCACTCGCCCATCGCGCAGCCGGTGTACGGCGCGAGATACTGGAGCGGCGCCGGATCCGACGCGGTGGCGCCGACGATGATCGTGTATTCGAGCGCGCCGTAGTCGGCGAGGGTCTTGACGACCTGGGCGACGGTAGAGCGCTTCTGGCCGACGGCGACGTAGATGCAGAAGAGCTTTTCCTTGTCGCTCTTCGCGGCGTCGTTGACCTTCTTCTGATTGATGATGGTGTCGAGGATGACGGCGGTCTTGCCGGTCTGACGGTCACCGATGATCAGTTCGCGCTGACCGCGGCCGACCGGAATGAGCGAGTCGATCGCCTTCAAGCCCGTCTGCACCGGCTCATGCACCGAGCGGCGCGGGATGATGCCCGGGGCCTTCAGTTCCGCGAGACGGCGTTCCGTCGTGCCAAGGTCGCCCTTGCCGTCGATCGGATTGCCGAGACCGTCCATGACGCGGCCGAGCAGCGCCTTGCCGACCGGAACGTCGACGATGGTGCCGGTGCGCTTAACGGTGTCACCTTCCTTAATGGTGGAGTCGTCGCCGAAGATCACGATACCGACGTTGTCGGTTTCGAGGTTCAGCGCCATGCCTTTGATGCCACCCGGGAACTCGACCATTTCGCCGGCCTGGACGTTGTCGAGGCCATAGACGCGGGCGATACCGTCACCGACGGCCAGCACCTGACCGACTTCGGCGGATTCAGCTTCGGAGCCGAAGTTGGCGATCTGCTGCTTGAGGATTGCGGAGATTTCTGCGGCGCGGATTTCCATAATTTATCCGACCCCTTTCATAGCGAGCTTGAGGCGTTGAAGTTTGGAACGGAGAGAGCTGTCGACCATGCGCGAGCCGACGCGAACAATGAGACCGCCGAGGATGGACGGATCCACCTTGGCGACGATGTCGACGTTACGGCCGACGGATTTCTTGAGCTGATCAACGAGCGACATGCGCTGCGAATCAGACAGCGGCGCGGCGCTGGTGACTTCGGCCGCAGCCTGGCCACGGCGCTCGGCGAGGATCTCGCGGTAGCCGCGGATCATGCCCTGAAGCGCGAACAGACGGCGGTTCTGCGCGACGAGGCCGAGGAATTTTTTCGTGATGGGCGAAAGCTGCGCCTTCTCGACGATGGCGTTGATGCCCTTGCTCTGGTCGGCGCGCGAAAGGATCGGAGACTTGATGAAGCGCCGGAAGTCGTCGCTTTCATCGATCATCTTTTGAAGGTTCGCGAGATCGGCCGCGACGGCGTCGAGCGCGCCTTTTTCATCGGCCAAGTCGTAAAGCGCGCTTGCATAGCGCCCGCTTACGCCACTGGCCCCTGCCACATCCGTTGCCACCGGTGAAACGCCCCTTGAGCAAGACTTAACTACACGAAGACCCGGACCGAAAACGCACGCTTTCAGCCGGGTCCGGATATCAAGCTAACCGCTTGATTTCGCTAGCTATTTACGACCGTTTCCGGCCGCTGCCGCGATTGACGGCGGGTTGGTACCATACGGCCATGCGCGTTGCAACAGACCAAGGCGCAACAGGGCCCCGGCTTATTTGCTTAGGTAGCGTGTAACAGCGTCCTGGGAGGGGGTACTCTCGCGCCAGCGCCAGGGGCCGTTGGTCCGGCGGCGGCAAACCTTGAGGAAAAGTGCCGTCAGTCCGGCCGCGTAAATCAGCCCAGGCAGAGCGCCCGCAGCCCCAAGGGTCAAGGCAATCACGGCCAGACCGCCGAGAAGCGCCGCCATAAAGGCCACGGCGAAGGCCACGCCCTTCCAATGGATGGGGACCGCGCCGTATCCGTATGCTTTGGGCTCGTACCAGTGCTGGTCCATGCCTCTTTAATAGAAGCTGTAGGGGTCCACGTCGATCTGGACCCGCACAGAGGACGGGATTTTCACCGAATCCAGCCATTCCCGGACAAGGGGCTGAGGCGCAAGCCCCCGGTCGGTCTTCAGGAGCAGGCGGTGGCGGTGGATTCCCCGCAAAAGCGCCATGAAAGCGGGCGCCGGGCCTAGAACCTCGATCCCGTCGCCCCGGGGGGCCGCAGCTGCCAGGGTCCGGCCGGCGGCGATGACGGCGACCTCGTCGGGGCCCGACAGAATCAGGGCCGTGAGCCGGCCGAAGGGCGGCATGGCGAGCGCTTCGCGCCCCATGATCTCGCTTTCCATGAAAGCCTCCGATTCCCCGGTGGCCAGCGCCTGCATCACCGGGTGGGCGGGATCGTGGGTCTGCAGCATGACTTGGCCCGGTTTCTCGGCGCGCCCCGCGCGGCCCGAGACCTGATGCAGCAGCTGATGTGTGCGCTCGGCCGCGCGCAGATCCCAGCCTGACAAACCAAGATCGGCGTCCACCACACCGACCAATGTGAGGCCGGGAAAGTGGTGGCCTTTGGCGAGCACCTGCGTGCCGACAAGAATGTCGATGCGGTGGTCGAGGATATCCTCGATCAGTTCCTGCACGGCGCTGGGGCGTTCCAAAGTATCGCTGGCCACGGCGCGCACATTCGCATCCGGCCAGCGCGCAACGGCCTCCTCGGCGACGCGTTCGATTCCGGGGCCACATGGCACGAAGGATTCTTTGGCGCCGCATGAGCTGCAGCTTTCGGGTTGCGGCGCCGCAAAACCGCAATGATGGCACTGCAGACGCCGTGTGAGTTTGTGTTCGACAAGCCAAGCCGTGCAGCGCGGGCAATGCAGGCGATGTCCACATGTGCGACACAGTGTCAAAGGCGCGTAACCGCGCCGATTCAGGAAAAGCAGCGCCTGCTCGCCGCTCGCGAGCGTGCGGTTGACCGCGTTCACCAGGGGCGGCGCGAGCCAGGCACGGCCCCAAGCGCCCTTCTCCGGCGGGTTCGCCTTCATATCGATGATGGAGATGCGCGGCATCGCCGCGGCATTGTAGCGCGTGGGCATATGCACACGGCCGTAGCGGCCCTTGCGCACATTGATCACGGTTTCGAGCGACGGCGTCGCGGAGGACAGCACGATCGGAATCCGGCCTTCGCGCGCGCGCACCACGGCCATGTCCCGCGCATGATAGATGGCGCCGTCTTCCTGCTTGAAGGCCGATTCGTGTTCTTCATCGACGATGATCAGTCCCAGATCCCGGAACGGAAGGAACAACGCCGAGCGTGCGCCGATAACGACACGCGCATCCCCCATAGCAACACCCGCCCAGGTTTCACGCCGTGCCTTGTAGTTCAAATCCGAATGCCACAGCGCCGGAACACCGCCAAAGCGGCCCGCGAAACGCGCGAGGCTTTGCGCGGTGAGCGCGATTTCGGGCAGCAGGATCAACACCTGCTTGCCCGCAGCCAACGCCGCGGCAATGGCCTCGTAATAGACTTCGGTCTTACCGGACCCGGTGACACCGTCGAGCACGGTCACGGAAAACCCCGCGCCGACTTTCGCAACCAGTTCCGAGGCGGCTTCGGCCTGTGCCGGCTCGAGGCGTGGGCGCGCGTGTTTGGGATCGAGCGGCGTGAACGGCGACGCATAAGGCAACGGCACGAGCTTTAAAGCGCCCGCGTCGATGAGTTGGCGAATCACGCCCGAACTCACGCCGGCTTTATGCGCGAGTGCCGTGGAGGTGGTGAACGTCGCGTGACCGATCGCGGCCATGACTTTTTCGCGGGCCGGCGTGGACTTCACACCGGCCGCGGCAAGCGAAATGCCAGAAGACGCGATTGCCGTCGCCGCTTGGGGCGGGACCCAGCGCCGCGCCGGGTTGATCGCAATCCTTAAGAGCGCGCCGGGAGATTGAAGTGTGTAATCGGCGACCCAGTCGATGAAACGGCGCAAAACCCCGGGGACCGCGGGCACGTCCAGCTTGTGGACAATTTCGCGCAGTTTTTCGGGCCGCACCTCGTGTTGGCCCGGCCCCCAGACCACGCCGACTTCGAAACGGCGGCCTAAAGGCACCTCCACAATATCTCCGGCGGCAAATTCGGCGCCTTCGGGGACTTTATAATCGTAGGCAGATTCGACGGGCAGAGGTAGAAGCACCGCAACCTGTGCGCCTGCGCTAAATTGCTGGCTGTCGTCTGCGGGCGTGGATTGCGCGGGGAGCATGCTTTACAATCTAGTGCGGCGGATTCGAAGTTCCTATGATCTCGTTGCGGGCTCGTTTAGGAACTTCAAATCCAAAGAGCCGCACTAGTTCATAAAGTCTAGTGTCGCTGATGATTCCAAAGCTCGCAAATGTGCGGACGCAAGTGCGTGCGAGCTTTGGAATCGCGACACTAGTCAGACGATCACCCGCTGAAAAGAAAGAGTACTCCGGACCATGAAGTTCTTCGTCGACACCGCCGACATCAACGAGATCAAAGACCTTGCTTCGACCGGCATGGTCGACGGCGTGACCACTAATCCGTCCCTGGCCGCGAAGTCGGGCAAGAAATTCGTGGATCTGATCGCTGAAATCTGCGCCGTGGTGCCGGGCCCGGTGAGCGCGGAAGTGACGGCGCTGGATCACGCGACGATGATGAAAGAGGCGAATGTCCTTCGGAAGATCGCCAAGAACGTGACTATTAAGGTGCCGTTGACCCAAGACGGCCTGAAGACCTGTAAGGCGCTGTCGGACGACGGCACGATGGTGAACGTGACCTTGTGCTTCTCGCCGGCGCAGGCTCTCCTCGCCGCGAAGGCTGGCGCGAGCTTCATTTCGCCCTTCGTAGGCCGTCTGGACGATATCGGCACGGACGGGATGCAACTGATCGACGATATCTGCACCATCTACGGGAATTACGGCTTCACCACCGAGGTATTGGTGGCGTCGATCCGTCACCCCATGCATGTAGTGGAAGCCGCCAAGATCGGCGCGCATGTGTCCACGATGCCGCCATCGACCCTGCGTCAGCTGTTCAACCATCCCTTAACCGATAAAGGCTTAAAAGCCTTCATGGATGATTGGGCCAAGACCGGGCAGTCCATCCTGTAAATGGAAGCGGACCCGGGGAGCCAATCGCCATGAGTGGAAAACGAGGGCGGGGACCCGGAAACATGGCTGATCACATGACGGCGGGTAAAACCGACGCGGCAAAGGCCGATTTGCGCGAAGCGGACGTCGTGGCGTATCTGCGCCGCAATCCACGCGTCCTGCTCAACAATCCCGATCTCCTCAGCGCGCTTGCGCCCGACACCCGTTTTGAAACCGAAGAAGTGGTCGTCGACATGCAGCGTTTCGTCGTCGACCGCCTGCGCCGTCAGGTTGACGATATGAAGGCCGCGAGCGA
Source organism: Pseudomonadota bacterium (assembly GCA_020160875.1). Lineage (GTDB taxonomy): Bacteria > Pseudomonadota > Alphaproteobacteria > Rhodospirillales > Rhodospirillaceae > SHVO01. Next base: position 14,514 of record JAIUPE010000006.1, on the reverse strand, counting down.
CCGCCTTGTCACCACGACGCGATCCAACATGTCGCTGGTGGAGCGCACCATGGAGTGCGCGCTCGCCCTCCTGTATGCGCGCGACTACAACGAACTCGCACAGATCCTGCACGATGACCTTCCAGTGCACCTGGGTGTGGACGCCATTTCGATCGGCTTTGAAACCGACAGCTTGCCTATCGAAGCGGCGCATATCGTGAAGGCTCTGCCGCAGGGCACGGTCGATCAACTCGTGGGCCCCGAGTCCACGCGCATCCGCCCCGACACCCAAGGTGAAGCGGCCCTGTACGGCAGCGCCGCCGGTCTCGTACGGTCGGATGCACTGGTCGCCCTACCGGAAGGCGAAGGCCTGCCGATCGGCCTGTTCGCAGTCGGTTGCCGCGCCGCCAACCATTTCGAAAGCGGTCAAGGCACCGAACTCATCGCGTTCCTGGCCCACGTCAGCCGCTATGCGGTAGGCCGCTGGTGGTCACTGAAGCTGTAGCCGATACAGCCGTTCATTTCGCGGCGGGCACGAACCTCGCCGCGGCCATCGGCGCGTGGCAAGCATGGCTCGCGGCCGAACGCCGCGTTTCACTGCACACATCGGACGCCTACGCACGCGATCTGGCCGCCTTTCTCTCATTCCTTGTCGATCATCTGGGCGAAGCGGCGGATCTCGACGCCCTCGCCCAGCTTAAGCCGGCCGACTTCCGTAGCTATCTCGCGCACCGCGCGAATGAAGGAATGGCGCGCAGCTCGATCGCGCGCGCGATGTCGACCTTACGTAACTTCTTCCGGTTCCTGGACCGCACGGGCCGCGTCCATAACCCGGCTGTGAAAAGCGTCAAGACGCCGCGGTTGCCGAAGAGCGTCCCCAAAGCTCTAGATGAAACCGATGCGCTGGACGCGATCCGCAGCGCGGGCGCCTTGCAGGACGAGCCCTGGCTGGCCGCGCGCGATCAGGCGCTGATGCTGTTGTTATACGGTTGCGGGCTGCGCCTCGGCGAAGCGTTGTCGCTGACGTGGGAGACGCGCACGAACAGCGATACGCTGCGCATCGTCGGCAAGGGACGCAAGGAGCGTATCGTTCCCGTGCTTCCGATCGTCAAAACCGCCATCGAGTCCTATCGCGTGCTTTGCCCTTACAAGAATTCCGGCGAAACGCCGCTTTTCCTCGGCGCGCGCGGCAAACCGCTCAGCCCACGTATCATGCAACGGCAGATGGAGCGGTTGCGCGCGCAGCTTGGCTTGCATGAACATGCGACACCGCATGCGCTGCGGCACAGTTTCGCGACACATTTGCTTTCGAAGGGCGGAGATCTGCGGACCATCCAGGAATTGCTGGGGCACGCTTCATTGTCGACAACGCAGCGTTATACCGCCGTCGACGAAGGCCACTTGATCCGGACGTATCGAGATACACACCCACGCGCAAAAGCGCGTTAAGGGTCCCAGGGGCCACGTTGCTCCGAGCGCGGCCCCGAGCGCGGCACCGAACCGCCGCTGCGCATGCGTAAGGGCCGGCGCTCCACGGCAAAGGGCCGGCTATGAGCGGTGTCGAAGATCGACACGCTTTTCTTCTTCATGAAGAGCACGAGCACCGCGCCCGCCACGAACCCGCCGATATGCGCAATGAACGCGACCCCGGGCTGACCGGCATCGACCGCCGCCGAGCTCATCAACTGACCGATGATCCAAATACCAAGCACGATGAAGGCCGGCACATTGATGACGGTGATGATGATGAGGAAGACGAAGACTTTGATATTCGAGCGCGGATGTAGAACGAGATAAGCGCCGAGCACACCCGAGATCGCGCCGGAGGCGCCGACCATCGGCACATCGGAACCCGGTGCAGCGAACCCTTGCGCAAGCGCGGCGGCCCCACCGCACAAAAGGTAGAAAAGCAGATAGCGCTTATGACCGAGGGAGGCTTCGATGTTGTCGCCGAAGATCCACAGGTACAGCATGTTTCCGCCGAGATGCATCCAGCCGCCATGCATGAACATGGACGTAAAAATCGTCAGGACCGAAGGAACGGATGGAATGCCCGGAGCGGGCGCGCCCTGGCCAAAAAAGTGCGCCGGGGTAAAGCCGTAGGCAAGCACGGCGATCTGACCGCCCTCCTCACCGAGGGAGAATTGCCATAGGAACACGACAATACAGACCGCCAGCATCGTGTAGTTGACGACAGGCGTAATGGTATGGGGGTTGTCGTCGCGGATCGGAAGGAACATGTGGAGTATAAGGTTAGGAAGTTATAGGGATATAGGCAAGCAGCCTCACCCTCGGGCGACTCACATCACGGGCGATATCGTGTCACGTACGAGATTGATTCAGGTTTTCTGTGTTGGACTTTTCGCCGTGCTTTGCGCGGGCGGCGCGCGCGCGGCCGAGATCCCGACCTACCCTGACGCCGACGAGACAATGTGCGGCAACCCGAACGAAAGTCCGGAATGCGCCCTCAAAACCTTCTGGATGTGCAACGAGCAGAATGTCGAGATCTGCAAAATGGTGGGCATCGACCTGCAACCCGACGGCGCCCAGAAACGCGACGATGCGACATATGCGGGCGAGGTTTGGGGCAAACCCTGGACTCTGCCGTGGAGCGCGCTGCTCAACGAAAACTCAAAAGATTACGACGTGTGGGAAATGCGAGGCATTCGCGAAGTGGCGCACAATCGTATCCGCGGACTGCGACGCGCCCCGGAGCCCATCATCGGTATGCAGGAAATGATGGTATACATGGTCGGCAAAGACGGCGTGATCGAAAAGACCAGCGTCTTTATGGAAGAAAGCCGGGGGAATTGGTCGGTGGTGGCCTATGCACGCTGGCGGGACGAGGAAAGCATCGACCCCTGCGACCGCAAGAAGCTGCGTTCCCTGGCTTGCCGCTACAGCATTACGGGCATGCGCCCCTGGTAGGCCCAGGGTCAATCGACTATCATTTACGCTAGGTCTCCAGGGCAGTTGCGGCCGAAAAGCATATGCTTCACGTCCTTCACATCGAAGATCAGCCTGACATTCAAACCATCCTCAAGCTGACGCTGCAGGCGACCAAACAGTTCAAGGTCGACGGCGCGGCAACCGGCGAAGCGGGCCTCACATTGGCGAGCCGCGTAAAGCCGGATGTAATCCTGCTGGACTACACGCTGCCTGATCTCAATGGAGATCAGATCCTGGCGAAGTTACGCGCCAATCCGGAAATCGCCCATATTCCGGTCATCATGCTGACGGCACTGACCGACAATTTCGACGTTCAGCGTTGCCGTTCGCTGGGCGCACTTGATGTCATTGTGAAACCGTTCAGTCCACGCACGATCGCCGGACAAATTCAGACTCTGCTTGCCGCGCATAGGGCCGCAGGGGTTGCGTGAAGTCGATGCCCGCCGCGCCACTTCCCGCCAACGAAAAAGAGCGACTGGAGCGGCTGCGCAGATACGGCATTCTCGACACACCTCCGGAAGACGCCTTCGAACGTATCGTTAGACTGGCGGCTAAGGTCCTGGACGTCCCGATCGCGACGATTTCGCTGATCGACGACGGCCGTCAGTGGTTCAAGGCGCGCGTTGGCCTCGACGCCCCCGAAACCGCCCGCGACGCGGCTTTCTGCGCTCACGCCATCCTCGGCAATGATGTTCTGGTCGTCGACGACGCGACCCAAGATCCGCGGTTCAGCGACAATCCGCTTGTCACCGGCGACCCGAAAATCCGCTTCTATGCGGGCGCGCCGTTGACGACACACGACGGCTACAACCTCGGCACCGTATGCGCCATCGATAAACGTCCACGGAAGATCACTGCGGAGCAAAAGTCCCTACTGCGGGATTTGAGCGCTCTCGCCGTCGATCAGATGGAACTGCGCGCCGCAGGTCGCGATGCATTGGCTCAGGTCGACGAGCGTATACGGATCGATGCGTTCAAGTCCGCCTTCATCTCGACCGTCAATCATGAGTTGCGCACACCCCTGACCTCGATCATCGGCGCCGTTGAACTCATCAACAGCGGCGCCGCCGGCGACGTATCACCCGAGGTCGCAGAGCTTCTCACCATCGCAGGCCGCAACTCGGCGGTGCTTCTACGCCTGATCAACGATTTACTCGACAGCGCCAAGATCGCCGACGGAGACATGAAGTTCGACGTTGTCGTCGTCGATCTGGACAGGATCGCCAGCGAGTCCGTGGAAAACATCGCGAACTATTTCCGCGATCACCACGTCGCCGTCACATATACCCGTGCGGGAGAAACCCTGGTGAAGGCCGACAAAGTGCGCCTGACTCAGGTCATGAACAATCTGCTGTCCAACGCCGTGAAATTCTCGCCTAAGGGTGCGGACGTCCGCGTCAGTCTTTCGAAGCGGGACGGGCAGGCGGAGGTTTCCGTGACGGACCGCGCCGGCGGCATCCCCGAATCCATTCGCGGGCGCCTCTTCCAGAAGTTCGTGCAAGGAGAACAGGGCATCGCCGAACGTCCCGGCACGGGCCTGGGCCTGAGCATCGCGAAAGCGATTATCGAACAGCACGGCGGCAAGATCGGTTTCGACACCGAGACCGGCGCCGGCACACGCTTTTATTTCACTTTGCCCCTGATCTAGGCGCCGTCAGGCCGGCTTGTGGCACACGGCCTCGATGTTGTGCCCATCGGGATCGCGCACGAACGCGCCATAATAATTGGGATGATAGTGCGGCCGTATACCGGGCGGACCATTGTCTTTGCCGCCGGCCGCGAGCGCGGCCTTATAGAAGGCATCGACAGCCGCGCGCGTTTCCACGCGAAACGCAATGTGGAGCGGCGGCTTCGTCGCGGAGCGTCCCGGAAAAGCCGTGACCCAGAAATCCGGTTTCTGGGTCGCGGTTTCGCCGAAACCGGCGATTTTCGCTTCACCCGCCACTTCCGGCGGAAGCTGCATCAAGCAGGCGTAGCCGATGGGCGCGAGGGCCGCCTCGTACCACGCCTTGCTCTTGATGAAGTCCGTGACGACGACGCCGGTGTGATCGATCACTGACCCAGCTCTTAAATGTGCAGCGCGCGCTTATCGGCGCCGAGGGCGGCTTCCTTGACGACTTCGCCGAGTTGCGGGTGAGCGTGGCAGGTCCGGGCGATGTCTTCGCTCGACGCGCCGAACTCCATGGCCACCGCGACTTCCATGATCAGATCGCCGGCGGCGGGACCGACGATGTGGCAGCCCAACACGCGGTCGGTCTTTTCATCGGCCAGGATTTTCGCGAAGCCGTCCGTATCGCCATTGGCGCGCGCGCGGCCGTTGGCGGTGAAGGGGAACTTGCCGACCTTATAAGCGATGCCCTTTTCCTTGAGCTGCTCCTCGGTCGCGCCGATTCCGGCGATTTCCGGCCACGTATAAACGACACCCGCGATGGCTTCGTAATTGATGTGGCCCGGTTGACCCGCGAGGATTTCCGCGACCGCAACGCCTTCATCCTCGGCCTTGTGCGCAAGCATCTGGCCGCCGATGACGTCGCCGATGGCGAAGATACCTTCGACGTTGGTCTGATAGTTTTCGTCGGCTTCCACGAAGCCGCGGTTCGAGACCTTCACACCGATTTCGGCGAGGCCGAGACCGCCCGTGAACGCACGGCGGCCCACGCATACCAGCACGACTTCGGCGTTCACGGTTTCAGCCGCGCCGCCCTTGGCGGGCTCCATCGTGACGGCGACGCCGTCCTTACCCGGCTTCGCGGCGGTAACCTTGGTGCCGAGCTTGAACTTCATGCCCTGCTTTTCGAGGATGCGCTGCGCCTGCTTGCGCACTTCGCCGTCCATCGGCGGCAGGATGAAATCGAGATATTCGACGACGGTGACTTCCGCGCCGAGGCGGCGCCACACCGAACCCATCTCCAGCCCGATGACGCCGGCGCCGATGACGATCATCGACTTCGGCACCTTGGGGAGCACGAGCGCACCGGTCGAAGAGACGACCTGCTTCTCGTCGATGGTAAGGCCCGGCAGCGGCGTGACTTCCGAGCCCGTCGCAATGACCACATATTTGGCCGTGTAGGTCTCTTCCTTACCGTCGAGGCCCTTCACCAGGACCTGATGAGCGCCGCGCGCGGCTTTGGTGATTTTGCCGAATCCCTTGAGGTAAGCGACCTTGTTCTTCTTGAGCAGGAACTCGATGCCGGAGGTGTTCTGCTTCACCACGTCATCCTTGCGGGCCATCATGGTGGGAAGATCGAGCTCGAGCTTACCGACCTTGATGCCGTGGGCGGCGAAACCGTGGTTGGCTTCTTCGTAGAAGTGCGAGGACTGCAGCAGCGCCTTGGAGGGAATGCAGCCGACATTGGTGCAGGTGCCGCCGAGCGCGCCGCGGCTTTCCACCACAGCCGCTTTGAGACCGAGCTGCGCCGCGCGCAACGCGCAGACGTAGCCGCCGGGGCCACCGCCGATAACGATGACGTCAAAAGTGTCTGCCATGAGCAGTGTCCTATTCGCAGAAAAACAGAAAACGACCCCCTCCCCGCCCTCCCCCTGCCGGGGGAGGTGGGAGGAGCGTGTTAGGTTTCGATGAGCAGGCGGCTCGGGTCCTCGAGGCACTCCTTGACGCGCACGAGGAAGGTGACCGCTTCGCGGCCGTCGACGATGCGGTGATCGTAGGACAGCGCGAGATACATGATCGGACGCGAGACGATGCTGCCGTCATCCAGAACCACGGCGCGGTTCTTGATGTTGTGCATGCCAAGGATGCCCGACTGCGGGGTATTCAGGATCGGCGTCGAGAGCATCGAGCCGTAGATCCCGCCATTGGTGATGGTGAACGAGCCGCCCGTCATATCTTCGATGGTCAGCTTGCCGTCGCGGGCGCGGCGGCCGAGGCCCGCGATTTCCGCTTCGATCTCGGCAAAACCCTTGTCGTCCGCATCGCGCACGACCGGCACCACGAGGCCCTGCGGCGTGCCGACGGCGACACCGATGTCGTAGAAGTTCTTGTAGACGATGTCGTCGCCCTGGATCTCGGCGTTCACCGCCGGGAGTTCCTTCAGCGCCGCGACGCAGGCTTTCACGAAGAAGGACATGAAGCCCATCTTCACGCCGTGCTTCTTCTCGAAGGCGTCCTTGAACTTGTTGCGCAGCGCCATCACCGCCGACATGTCGACTTCGTTGAAAGTGGTGAGCATCGCGGCGGTGTTTTGAGCTTCCTTCAGACGCTCGGCGATACGCTTGCGCAGACGCGTCATCTTCACGCGCTCTTCGGCCGGGCCGCGATCGGGCACGTAAGCCTTGCCGGCGCGGTCGGGGCCGGACGAGATGAACTTCAGCACGTCGGCTTTCGTCAGACGGCCACCCTTGCCCGTCGCCGGGATTTTCTTCGGGTCGAGGCCGTGGTCGTCCACCAGGTGACGCACGGACGGGGCGAGCGGATAGTCGGATTCGATGCTGGTCTTCACCGGCGCGGCCTTCGGCGGCGCGGGCGGTTTCGCGGCGGCGGGCGCCGGCGCCGGAGCGGCGGGCTTCGCGGCGGGAGCCGGAGCGGCCTTGGCCGGCGCGGCGGCGGCCTTCGCGGGTTCGGCCTTCTTCGCCGGCGCGGCACCGGCAGCGCCGAGGACGCCGAGCACGGCGCCGACAGCGACTTCGCTGCCCGGACCGGCGACGATTTCCGCCAGTGTGCCGGCACTTTCCGCGCGCACTTCCACGGTCACTTTATCGGTTTCAAGCTCCACCAGCGGCTCATCCATCGCCACCGCGTCGCCCACATTCTTGAACCACTTCGCGACCGTCGCTTCGCTCACGGATTCGCCCAGTGTCGGCACTTTGATCTCAGCCATCTTCGTCCCCAGCTAAAATTCCGCGCGCGCCTTCTCCTGGCGCGCGCTTGTTATTTCAAATTACTCTGCGGCCATCTTGCCGACGCGCGAGATGCGTCGGAACGGCTGCGGGATTTGGTCGACCGGCGTCAGAAGCGCCCACTCGCACAGCTGATTCTGCTCGCGCACATGGTTCTTCATGAGGCCGGTTGCCGGCGAGGCCGCAGGCGGACGGCCTGCGTACACCGGACGCTTCGCCTTGATATCGATGCCGTCGAGCGCGTACTCGAGGCGGCGGTCGATGAAGGTCCAGGAGCCCATGTTCGCGGGCTCTTCCTGGCACCAGATCACTTCGGCGTTTTTGTACTTCGCCAGTTCGCGGCCCAGCGTTTCCTTCGGCCACGGATAGAGCTGTTCGACGCGCACGATGGCGACATCGTCGATGCCCTTCTCTTCGCGAACCTGGAGAAGGTCGTAGTAGACCTTGCCGGTGCAGACCACGACGCGGCGCACTTTCGCGGGCGCAGCGATCTTCTCGGCTTCGCCGTACACGCGCTGGAAGCTCGACTGCTCGGCCATGTCCGCGAGCGTCGAGACGCAGCGCTTGTGACGCAGCAGTGACTTCGGGGTCATGATGACCAACGGTTTACGGAAATTGCGGCGCATCTGACGGCGCAGGGCGTGGAAGTAATTCGCCGGCGTCGTGAGATTGCAGACCTGCCAGTTGTCCTGGGCCGAAAGTTGCAGATAGCGTTCCATGCGGGCCGAGGAGTGCTCGGGACCCTGACCTTCGTAACCGTGCGGCAGCAACATGACGAGGCCCGAGAGGCGCAGCCACTTGCTTTCGCCCGAGTTGACGAACTGGTCGATGATCATCTGAGCGCCGTTGGAGAAGTCGCCGAACTGCGCTTCCCAAAGCACCAGGGTGTTCGGATCGGCGAGGCTGTAGCCGTATTCGAAGCCAAGCACCGAAAGCTCCGACAGCGGGCTGTCGATGACTTCGTAGTGTGCCTGTTTGCCCGGACGGATGTTGTTGAGCGGCTGGAAGCGGTTTTCGGTGTTCTGATCGATGATCACCGACTGACGCTGCGAGAAAGTGCCGCGGCCGCAGTCCTGACCGGAAAGGCGCACGGGCGTGCCTTCGACGCAGAGCGTGCCGTAGGCCAATGCCTCCGCCGTCGCCCAGTCGATATCCTTGCCGGTCTCGATGGACTCTTTCTTGCTCTTGAGCTGGCGCGAAATCTTCGGGTTGACGGCGACACCGTCGGGAACCGTGCACAGCGCGAGGCCGACTTCCTTGAGGAGATCGGTGGACACGCCGGTCTTGTCGTCGCGGTATTCTTCTTCCTCGCCCATCTGCGCGAGGCCTTTCCACGCACCTTCGAGCCAGTCGGCCTTGTTCGGCTTGAAGCTGGAGGCGGATTCGAAGTCCGCTTCCATCATGTGCATGAAACGCGCCATCATCGCGTCGGCTTCGGCCTGCGTGAACACGCCTTCATCGACGAGCTGCTTGGCGTAGATCGTCCGGGTCGAGATGTGACCTTCGATCTTCTTGTACATGAGCGGCTGCGTGAACTTCGGCTCGTCGCCCTCGTTGTGACCGAAACGGCGGTAGCAGACCATATCGATCACGACGTCGATGCCGAATTCCTGGCGGAATTCCATAGCAAGACGCGCGCAGTACACGACGGCTTCCGGATCGTCACCATTCACATGGAAGATCGGCGCCTCGACCATTTTAGCGATGTCGGTGCAATAGAGGCCCGAGCGCGAGTAGCGCGGCGTCGTGGTGAAACCGATCTGGTTGTTGATGACGAAGTGGAGCGTACCACCCGTCGTATAGCCTTCGATCTGCGAGAAACCGAAGCACTCGGCGATGATGCCCTGGCCCGCGAAGGCCGCGTCACCATGGATCAGGAGACCCATGACCTGCTTGCGGCCGGTATCGCCCATCTGCTCCTGCTTGGCGCGAACCTTACCGAGCACGACAGGATCGACGACTTCGAGGTGCGACGGATTCGCGGTGAGCGACAGGTGCACGACATTGCCGTCGAATTCGCGGTCGGCTGACGTGCCGAGGTGGTACTTCACGTCGCCCGAACCCTCGACGGATTCAGGATTGGGCGAGTTGCCCTGGAATTCGGAGAACAGCGCCGAGAACGGCTTGTGCATGAGGTTCACAAGCACGTTGAGACGGCCGCGATGGGCCATGCCGATAACGACCTGTTTGAGGCCCAGTTGCCCGCCGCGCTTGATGACTTGTTCGAGCGCCGGGATCGTCGCTTCGCCACCGTCGAGACCAAAGCGCTTGGTGCCGGTGTACTTGATGCCGAGGAATTTCTCGAACCCTTCGGCTTCCGTGAGACGTTCGAGGATGGCTTTCTTGCCCTCCTTCGAGAATGCCGGCTCGAGACGGTCCTTCTCGAAGCGCTTCACGAGCCAGTCGCGGTGCTTCGGATGCTGGATGTGATGGAACTCGACGCCGATGGTGCCGCAGTAGGTCTGACGGCATGCGTCGATGATCTGACGCAGCGTCGCCTTTTGCATGTTGAGCACGCCACCCAGCACGATCTCGCGGTCGAGATCGGCATCGGTGAAACCATGCGTCTTATGGTCGAGCTCGGGGTGGCTTTCCTTTTTGCCGAGGGCAAGCGGATCGAGCACAGCGACCTGGTGACCGCGCGCACGATAAGCGCGGATCAGTTGCAGCGCGTGAATGGAATCTTCAGCCTGTTTCAAGATCGCGGCACTGTCGCCCGCGGGAGCCGCAGCGGCCTTGCTCTTGCCGTCGGCCTTCGCCGGGGCCGCGTCCCCAGCCGCGCCGATAATGGTCGCGTCCGAGGGGGCCCAACTCGCGCCGGACAGTTCGTTCAACAGGTCCTGGGCGTCATCGCCCATGTCTTGGAAAAAGCTCGCCCAGCTCGCGTCGACCGACGCCGGGTTCTTGAGATAGGCGGCGTACAATTCGCCGATAAAGACGGCATTTGAGCCGGTTAGAAAGGAAGCGTCCACGTTAGAGGTCCCTTTACGGTCCATTCTGGAGGGGGCCGGGAAATTTTCGGGCCGCAGGAGACGTCTCCACCCCGGACATCGCGCCGCCGGTCAGCCCTTCCGGCCCCTTAGATCGTTGAGAACTAAGGGTGGGATCGCCCCGATGCAGCGTCAATCCGGGCCGTGCCACCCGGCGCCAACCCTCGCGGCGAGTCTTAGACGAAAAGACTGTGTGTGACAACGAGTTACCCATGAAAAACCGAGCCTTTCAGGCCAACTGCATGTCAGCGATGCGCGCTGTTCATACGATCCCATAGGCGGCGGGGTCGGTGGGGTACCCGAAAAGCGCCGCATCGCGCGCCACGAGCCCAGCCACCAGGGCGAACGTCTCAGGGCTGTAAAGACTGGCCCAAGGGGCGTGGTAGCTCTGATTGAGGTGATCCAGGGGTAGCGCCTCGAGACTGAGGTCCCCGGTCACCTTGGCGAAGTCGGCGGCAAGGGATTCGTGGCGGCCAACGAAGGTCATAGCCAGACCCCCGGCTGCGTCCGTGACGAAGGGGTGCTGCAAACCGACCCAACGCGGGCCGTCTTTACCGGCGAGTACATGCCGGACGTAGGCCTCGAAGGTCCCCGCGGCATCGGCGTCGCCGTGGCCGTCGATCTGTGGATTATGAAGGCGGTAGTGGAACCAGGAAACGGCGACGTCCCACGGGTTCCTCACGAAACAAAAGGTGTAATAAGAGCTGTAAACTGCGGGACCCAGCACCTGGATCACCGTTTTCGCCGCGGTATGTTGGCTGAAGATGGCGGCTCCGGCGGGTAAACCGCACGCGACGGCCCGCGTCTCGCGCGACTTGGCATCGCCATGCCGCACCGCGTGAAAAACATCGAGATGGGACAGCGCGCCGTGAACCGAAGTGCCCGCCGCCTTGGGCACATGGATGAAGATGAACTTCTTCTCGGTTGATAAAATCACGGACGGCCTGCGCCCGTGATTTCATAAAAAGACATGCGCTTAGAGCGCAAATGCCCATGTGAGAAGCAGCGAGTTCTCACCCGGGTTATGGCCGTTGATGCCGGCGTTCGAGATGTGGGTGAGGTAGAGGCCCACGCGGCTACCGCTCGTGACGGCATAGGCAAGATTGACGCCAAGATGGAATTCGAACGTGCCGCCAAGATCAAGGCCGGCGCCGCGCGAATACGCGCCGACACCCGCAGACGGCGTGAAGTACCAACGCTGGTTGCCGCCGAGGTCGAACGGCGCCGCGAAACCGCCGTAGACAAACTTGCTGCCCAAGGTGTTGGCCATGAGGCCGACCATGGGTTTCAAGCCGCCGAACGAATCGGTCTCGAACAGGCCGAGGCCGCTTTGAAATTCAAAGCGGCCTTCAAGCACCTGATGATCATAGTTGAAGTTGACGTCCCAAAGACCGGCGCCAACGGTGAAAAGAGAAGGATCGTCCGCAGCCATGGCAGGCGCCGTGACGCAAGCAATGGCCGCGGCGAGCGACGCCGCGCGGAGAAACCGCGACATCATCATTATCCTTTCAGAGCTTTCACCATGGTGGAGCCGAGCGCCGACGGCGAGTCGGCGACCATGAAGCCGGCCGAACGCATGGCTTCGAACTTCGCGTCCGCCGTGCCTTTGCCGCCCGAGATGATGGCGCCGGCGTGGCCCATGCGGCGGCCCGGAGGCGCGGTCGAGCCCGCGACGAAGCCGACGATGGGCTTCTTCTTCTTCGCGGCCTTGTAGAACGCAGCGGCGTCTTCTTCGGCCGTACCGCCGATTTCACCGATCATGATGATACCTTGCGTTTCATCGTCGCCGAGGAACATGTCCAGGCAGTCGATGAAATTGGTGCCGTTGACGGGATCGCCGCCAATCCCAATGCAGGTCGTCTGACCGAGACCGGCCGCGGTCGTCTGCGCGACGGCTTCATAAGTCAGCGTGCCGGAACGCGACACGATGCCGATCTTGCCGCGCTGGTGAATGTGACCGGGCATGATGCCGATCTTGCATTCGCCCGGGGTAATGACGCCCGGACAGTTCGGACCGACGAGACGCGTTTTCGAGCCCTGCAAAGCGCGCTTCACGCGCACCATGTCGAGCACGGGGATGCCTTCGGTGATGCACACCGCGAGCGGGATCTCAGCGTCGATGGCTTCCAGGATCGCGTCGGCGGCAAACGGCGGCGGCACGTAGATGACCGTCGCATCGCAACCCGTCTTGGCTTTCGCATCGGCAACCGTATCGAACACCGGGAGGTCGAGATGCGTGGTGCCGCCCTTACCGGGCGTCACGCCGCCGACCATCTTGGTCCCGTAGGCGATCGCCTGTTCGGAGTGGAAGGTACCCTGACTGCCGGTGAAACCCTGGCAGATGACCTTCGTGTTCTTGTTGATCAGGACGGCCATTTATGCGGCCTCCTTCACGGCCTTAACGACCTTCTGCGCGGCGTCCGCGAGATTGTCGGCGGTAATGATGGGGAGACCGGAATCGGCCATGATTTTCTTGCCCAATTCCACATTCGTGCCTTCGAGACGCACAACTAGAGGAACGTTGAGGCTGATTTCACGGGCCGCAGCGACAACGCCTTCGGCGATGACGTCGCAACGCATGATGCCGCCGAAGATGTTGACCAGAATGCCTTCGACGTTCGGATCGGACAGGATGATCTTGAACGCGGTGGTGACGCGTTCACGCGTCGCGCCGCCGCCGACATCGAGGAAGTTCGCCGGCTCGCCGCCGTAGAGCTTGATGATGTCCATGGTGGCCATCGCCAGACCCGCGCCGTTCACCATGCAACCGATGGAGCCGTCGAGCTTGATGTAGTTGAGGTCGTGCTTCGAGGCCTCGAGTTCCATCGGATCTTCTTCATCCTCGTCGCGCAATTCGACGATTTCCGGATGACGGTAGAGCGAGTTGGAATCGAAGTTCATCTTCGCATCGAGCGGCAGGACTTCGCCTTCGCCCGTGACGACCAGCGGGTTGATTTCCAGCATGGAAGCGTCGGTGTCGATGAACGCCTTGTACAGCGCGGTGAGCAGCTTCGTGGCCGACTTCACCTGCTTGTCCGACAAGCCGAGCGCGAAGGCGATCTTGCGGCAGTGGAAGCCCTGGATGCCCGTGGCGGGATCGATGCTTTGCAGGAAGATTTTTTCCGGCGTTTCATGAGCGACGTCTTCGATGTTCACGCCGCCTTCGGTCGAGGCCATGATGGTGACGCGCGATGTGGTGCGGTCGACGAGCATGGAGAGGTACAGCTCGCGGGTGATGTTGCAGCCCGCTTCGATGTAAACGCGCTTCACCTGCTTGCCGGCGTCGCCGGTCTGGATCGTGACCAGCGTGCGACCGATCATCTGCGCGGCATTTTCCTTCACCTCGGCGACGGATTTGACGACGCGCACGCCGCCCTTACCGCCCGCTTCGGCTTCCTTGAACTTGCCTTTGCCGCGGCCGCCCGCATGGATCTGCGATTTGACCACATAGACGCCCTGGGGAAGGCTTTCGGCGACTTTCGCCGCTTCTTCGGCCGTGTAAGCCACGCCGCCCGGGAGAACAGGTACGCCGTACTTCTTCAGCACCTGTTTCGCTTGGTACTCGTGAATATTCATGTTGTTCCGCTTTGCGAGAGGAGCGTGGGATTACTTCTTGAGCGACGGATCGATGTTCTTGCAGCCGTCGACGAGGCCGCGCACCGAAGCGACGGAGTGAGCAAACATCTTCTGCTCGTCGGCATTGAGGCTGATCTCGACCACGCGATCGACGCGACCTTCACCG
>JAIUPE010000005.1:18480-75087 GCA_020160875.1 Pseudomonadota bacterium | reverse complement strand
CGCAGGGTCCACACACCCGATAATGCCGCGCTGCGGAACATCAGGGCCCAGCCAAAAACGTCAGACGCCATCGCGACGCCAAAGGTGAAAAGCACGGTGCCGGCGCCCATCACGCCCAGGCGGCCCATGACTTCGGCGACCGACGACATATCGGCCCGGGTGACGATCCATGCGAAAATCGCAATGCCGCCAATCAGCGTGAGAAGCTTGAAAATGCGCATGCGGCTTAAGCCGCGGATCCGCGGCGGGTATTGGCGAGCGCCTGATCGCGGACCCAGGCGAGCGTCTGTGCAAGGCCTTCGCGGAGATCGACTTGCGGGGCGAACGCAAGAAGGTCTTGCGCACGGGTCATTGTCGTCACCGAGCGGCGGATATCGCCTGGACGCGGGGGCTCATAACGTACCTGCGAGGCCGAGCCCGTGAGTTCGATGATCGTCCGCGTGATTTGGTTGATCGACACTTCGAGACCGGTGCCAATATTGATGATCGCGCCGTTGCCGGCGTCCGATAGGGCGGCCGTGACCACGGCATGCGCCACGTCCGTCACATAGACGAAGTCGCGCGTCTGTTCGCCGTCGTCGAATATGGTGATGGGCTGGCCGGCCACGGCGCGGTCGAGGAAGATCGAGATGACGCCGGAGTAGTAGCTGGAAGGGTCTTGGCGCGGGCCGTACACGTTCATGAAGCGTAAAGCCGTGAAGGCGACGCCGTGATAACGCGCGTAGTAGTCCAAAAAGAATTCACCGGCGAGTTTGTCGATTCCATAAGGCGATGCGGGCCGTGCGGTCGACGTTTCACTGACGGGTACGGGCGCATCGTCGTCATAAATAGCCGAGGATGATGCGAACACGACTTTCTGAACGCCGTTGCGGCGCGCGTATTCCAAGAGGCGTGCGGTGCCGCCGAGGTTTACTTGGATATCGGTGACCGGGTCTTCGACGGATAGCGGCACGGCCGTTTGCGCGGCGAAGTGGGTGATGCGGTCAATGGCGCCGAAGTGTTTCACGGCACGCTCGCAAGCCGCGGAGAGGTCCTGGGTAATGTCGGCTTCGATGAATTGGAAGTCGGCACGGCCCTCGCATTGCACAAGGTTGGCCCGATAACCGGTCGAGAGGTTGTCGATTACGGTGACGCGACAGCCGCGCGCGAGCAGATGATCGACGGCGTGGCTGCCGATGAACCCGGCGCCGCCGGTGACCAGAACATGACCGGACCTGGTAACGAATTCCAACTGTGAGTTCGAAGTCACGGTTTTATCCCTGGAAGCACGACACCGTTGTCGCGCGGAACGATACGTCCATCCTTCGTAAGGCCGAAGCGCAAACCGCGCCACTCGAAGGTTCTACGCGTGAGGGCGATATACCACGACACCAACGCGAACAAGTCCCGGACCGGCAAAAGCCACACGGCCCGCTGGCCCTCCCGGTCCCCGAGAATGTGCGCAATCACTTCCGCCGTGCCAAGGCGTAGCACAAGGGTCGCCAGGAGAATGTTCAATCCTGTGTCATCGAAGCCACGAAGAAGCGCGAAAAGCAGCGCAAAAGGCACGGCGCGGGTCAGGATGGTGAGGGCAAACCCCGTCGGATTGGCCGCCCAGGTGTTCTGGTCCCAATAGATCTGGTGGTGCCACCAGCCGCGGAAAGTGGGGTAATCCGCCACGATTTCGACGGTGTGAGGCAGCAGGACCATCCGCCTGCCCATCGCGAGCAGACGGCGTCCGAGTTCGTAGTCCTCGACCAGATAGTTTCCAAGGTCGGCCATCCCGCCGATGGCCGAGAGATCGGTTTTGCGGAAGGCCACGGTCGCGCCGATGCAGAAATCCGCAGCGCCGGTCACGGCCGAGAAAACAAGGCTCGGAACGAAGTCGGCGTTCAGGCTCAGAAGCTCCATCTTCTCCTGGAACGACCCGGCGTCCACGGACCGGTACAAGGTGCAGACATACCCCACGCCCGGATCTTCGAGCGGGGCGACGATGCTTCTCAAATAGTCGGCACGCACGCGGACATCGCTATCGCTGATCACGAGAATCTCATGCTTTGCGGCGGCAAGGCCGTTCACCAGGTTTTGGACCTTTCCATTGACGACGGGCTCGCTGGTTTTGACGACCAGCGTTACGCGGTCCGGAAAGTCGGCCGCCAACTTGCGGAGCAGCGGCAGCGCCGGATCGTTCTCGCGCTGCACCGACATCACGATTTGAAAGTCGGGATAATCCTGACGGCACAGGCTCAGCAAATTCTCCTCGAGGCCTTTGTCGTGGCCGTAAATCGGCTTCAACACGGTGACCGGTGGCTGAAAGGCGCTGGCCGGAGACGCCCGCTTCACGAAACGCGCGACGGCCCAGACACACAGAAGGCAAAAAACGCCGCCGCCGATCACGGGAGCAAGAAGGAGGCTTTGCAGGATATTGAAAAAGAGAGTCACGCCGCGCTCTGCTTACGACCCTCACGCTTGGTGCGAAAGGGGCCGGTACCTCTATCGTGTTCCGGCGGCCATTGTCGAGCGTGAGCGCGCCCATGGCGCCTAAAAACACGGTGTTCCATTCTAAGTCCATGAGCGCGCTTTGCGCGCCGGAGCCTTGGAATTGACAGATTTTAGGGCGCAGTATAGGCCGAATGCGAGGCTCTTCAGGGAGTGAACCGTGCGCTGCGTGACTTATCTGCTTCTATGCTGTTTTGTCGCGTTCGCGGCGAGCATGCCGGCCCATGCCGTGTCGGTCAAAGACAAGCCGGCGGCCGTCATGGTGGTCGAGAAGCTGAACGCCGCGCTGCTGGACAATATGAGGCAAGGCGCGATGCGGAACTTCGCCGCGCGCAAGGAGAAGATGGCCCCCGTCGTGCAGGAGGTTTTCGATCTGGAAACGATGACGCGGATTTCGGTCGGCGGCGGCTGGCAAAAGCTGAGTGAAGACGAGCGCAAAAAACTGACCCAAGCGTTCGCCGAGTGGACGATCGCCACCTATGCATCGCAGTTCAAGAGTTGGAACGGCGAGGCGTTCATCATTACGGACTTCACCGATCCGCAAAAGCCCGACGTCATGGTGAACACCGAGATCAAACCGAAATCCGGAAAAGCCACCGCGCTCAATTACCGCCTTCGTCAAAAACCGGCGGAAAAGAATGAGGGCCCGTGGCAGGTGATCGATGTCCTGCTTGATGGGTCGGTGAGTCAACTCGCCCTGCGGCGTTCTGATTTCTCCGGGGTATTTAATAGCGGCGGCGCTCCGGCCCTGATCGCGCATCTGAACGCGTTGACCGATAAGCTTGAAACTGCCGGTTAGTGTCGCTTGGCCGGCGCACCAAGAATCGCCGGCAGAACAATCAACGTCGCAAGAAGGTTGAACGCCAGGGCAAGGGTGAGAAGTAGGCCCATGCTCGATGTGCCGGCGTGGGTGGCAAGCGACATGCTCCCGAAGGCCGCGGTATCGGTGAGGGCGCTGAACAACATGCCGCGTCCCGCCGGTGAGGAGAGCAGCAGGGCCTCGCCCTCACGCCACGCCGAAACGAAGTGAATCGGATAGGCGACGCCGACCGCCAGCAAGAGCGGCAACGCGATGATATTGGCGAAGTTCAGCGGGAACCCGATCAAGGCGCATGTTCCGAGGGTTAGGGTCACCGCCAGTAGAAGCGGCGCGAGCACGCGCAGCACGTCGCCGATGCGGCGGAACATGACGAGGAGGACGAAGGTAATCGCGACCAGTGCGAGGCCGCCGGCGGTCGCGAAGGCTTGTGTGACGATCCGTCCGCTTTCATAGATCACGACCGGTGGGCCATAGGCATCGGGCGCGACGGCGCGCACCGCGTTCGTGAACCGTGCCATGGCGTCGATGTTTCGGCTGTTGTCTTTCGGGAATATCTGGAGGCGGTAACGTCCATCCTGCGCCACATAGGTCTCGCGCAGCGGCGCCGGCAGGTCGTCCAGGCTGACCGGCGCGGCGCTCAGCATCGCGCGAAGCGGGGCGAGAGCATCGTCGAAGCCGGCAAGCAGGGCCCTTGAGAGACGTTCGCCAAGGGCGGGATCGTTGCGGTCGATGAAACGGTGAAGCGCATCGCTAACCTGAGCCGCGGCGTCGCGCAATGGTCCGGCGGCATGGGGCGAGGCGAGATAGGTTTCGGTCGCGGCGCGTGCGGCGCGCGCGGCATCGAGGATGTCCGCGGCGGTCGGCGCCGCTGCCTGATGTAGCGGATTAACCACGGGGTCGAGGAACAGCGCCATATCGCTAAGCGCTGTGAGTTTTGTGTCCTGATCTTCAGGCACAAGATCGAACAGGCTTTGCACACGCCCGACGTCCGGCAGTTTCTCCAGGGTCTCGGAAAGCGCCTGGATCTCGTCGCGCGTTTTAACAAGAACGCTAAGGGTATTCGCATTCACCAGCGGATCGTCCATCAGCTCCAGCGCCGTGGACATGGATTCCGTATGGGGGTCTTTGAGCTTCATGGGGTCGAAATCGAACACCAGGCGCGGAAGCGCCAATGTCGCGACGGCCATTAGAACGGCCGCGCCCACCATGACCCGCCGGCGGTGATTGAGAAGCATACGATTGAAGGGCGCCGCCCGTACGAAACCCACGGGAGAGGTTTCCGGCTTTAATTTTGTGAGTCGGAGCAACGCCGGCATCAGCGTGAAATTCAGGAGGAACGCGATGATGATCCCGCCGCCCGCGATCACGCCCAATTCGGCGACGCCGCGGTAGGCGGTCGGCAGGAAACAGAAAAAGCCTATCGCAACGGTGGCGGCGCTCAGAAGGAGCGGTTCGGCCATGTGTCCGCCGGCGACGTCGAGCGCCTCCGTGTCGTTGACCGAGCCGCGTTTAAGGCGCTCTTCGCGGTAGTGCAGGCAGTACTGCATCGCGAAGTCGACCGCGATGCCGACAAACATGAAGACGAAAGCGATGGAAATCAGATTGATTTCCCCCACGCTGATCGCCGCCCAACCCAGGGTGAACAGGAACCCGATCAACAGTGTGAAGAGCGTCACGCCCACCAGTCTGAACGATCCCAGCGCCAGCACCATCAGAAGACCGACACCGGCCACCGCCATGACACCGGCCAAGGTCGTGCCGGTCGCGATGGTTGCGAACTCTTCATCGGTCAGTGGAACTTCACCGGTAAGTCTTACGCGGTAACCGTTGTCGGTGGTCAGGCCGAGGTCGGCCGCTTGCGCGCGTATGAAAGCGGTGGCGTCGGCGCCCTGCTCAAGGGCGGTAAGATCAAGTTTGGCCTTGGCGATCACGAAGGCGCGTGGCTGCGAGGTGGACTGAAATTGACTGAAAAGGCCCGGCCAATCGACGGCGGCTGGCTTTCCATCCAGGGTGGCGTTGATTGCGGCTGCGGCTTGTGCGGCGGTCGGCGCAATGCCTGCTGTCGAGGGCTCTCCTTCCGCCGCGGCCGTGAATGCGAGCGCGAGAAGGCGGAAAAGTCCTCGCGCGCTGCGGTCATTCGATATGGCGCCGAGGAGCGGTTGCGCGGCTGCGAGTTCGGCGCCAATGGCATCGATCTCGGCCGTCGAGAGATAAAGTACGCCGTTCTTTTCAAAGAAGGGACCGCCCGTCGGATTAAAGGCGCTTACGAAGAGGGCCGTGTTCCTGGCAAGGCGCGCGGCGAGGCTGTCGGCCGCTTTGTTTGCTTTTGCGGCGGACGGCCCGTCGATCACGGTGACGACGAGATCGATTTCGCCCGGAAACTGGCGATCGAAGTCCCGTTCCGCGACACGGAAGGGAAGATCCGCGTCGAACAGGGCTGTCGTGTCCGTATTGACGCCAAGGGTTCGCACCGCGCCTGCGGCGGAAGCAACGGCCATGATGACGATGATCGCGATCACGAGCCATGGGCGGCTGCGGCTCGCGTGGACCACGCGCGTTGCGGTACGCGCGAGGCTCATGGGCTAGTAGCCGTCGTCCGCGGACCAGTCGTTCAGCCAGCGCGGATCCGAGGGGCTGCCCGCGCGCCGGAAGCGTACGTCCGTCGACACTCGCATCAGGTCCGATTCGCCATCGAGCGAGGCATGGACGATGGCCGGGGAATGCACAACAACATCTCCCGCCGCATAGTCGGCGTACAGCCACCGGCGGCCGCTGAAATCCGACAGCCATTTCAGGTCGTGCGTGATTGGGCGCATATCCGTGCGATCGTTGGGCGCGCTGGCGCGTACATTCTCCAGCACGGTGTCCTCGTGCGAACCGTCCATGTATAGAAGGCCGCCGACATCGATCGGGCAGTCGCCGAGCGGCACCCAAATCGTCACGACGTCTGCGGCGACGCCCTCGATGTAGGTGCGATCGAGGTGCGCCCGCGATGAGCGTTTGCGACCCGGTATAAAATGGCGCAGTGGTGTGCGGCGGATAAGTTCCGCCGGACCGTCAAAAAACGTTTCAGCGATGGTCTTCATCGCGGCAGCGCCGGTGAAGGCGCGAAATACGTCGCTGCGGACAAAAGTATGAGCCGGGTGACCGGCGAGGCCATGGCCTGGCATACCTTTCGGCTCAACGCCGGAGAAAACGCCGCGGCGCGCGTCGCCATCCTTGAAGAAGCTCGAATCAAACAGGCGGAAGTAAGCTTCGCGCAAATCGAAGACCGCCTCGGACGCCAGCGCACCCTTCAGCAGGACGTAGCCGTCCTCGGCGTAGCGCGCGCGAAGGGTTTCCGCCGGAAGGCCGGTATGACTTTCGCGAAGGGCACCGAAGTACTGCGGCGTGAACGGAATTGGAGCGCCGTTGGAGGTCAGCGTGCGGGCGTTCAAAGGGTGTTCCCCAGTCTTATTGTTGGGCGCATCCTATCGGCGGCTCGGGGGAATGCAAGCCGCTCCATCACGCAAAAATCAGGAAATATCGCGAAAACACGCGGGTGTGAGACCCAATTCCCTGAGCCGGGCGCCGACGCGGGCGCTTGTCAGGGCCGCGAGTTCGCCGGTGCGGTCGTAGCCCGGCGCCGCCGCCTCCAGCGCGGCCGTCGTGCATATGGCGGGGTGGAGGTAGAATTCCGTGGTCCCCGGAAGCAAGCCGTCCAGCTTCCGCAGGACAAGGTCTTCATTCACCTGGCCGGTCGCGTGCATGCCGACCACACGGTCATTGAAGGCGAGGCCGGCGCGGGTAAGCCGCTTTTTCATCAGCCCCATCCACGGGGTCAGCAGGGCCGCGGGCGCCTCGTAGGGTAAACGTACGGCGCGCACGTCGAAATCCTTCGCGGCCTCGAGAATGCAGCCGAGGACGGTGGGATGCAGGTGCATGTGATTGTGTGCGTTCACATGATCCAGCGTGAGACCGGTTGCGCGAAAAGCCTCGAATTGCGCGTGGATCTCCGCACGCAGCTGCCGGCGGGCGGCGGGAGAGAAAAACCACCGCACGCCGGCGCCGATGAGATTGTCATGGAACGCGCCGTCCGGCTTGAGCAGCGCCGGCAGAACCGCCGGCGGAAGCACGGGCCGTCCCTCCACCAGCGTGAGGTGCAACCCGACGGCGAGGCGCGGCATGCGGCGCGCGCGTTCGATCGCGTCTCTGGCCGCCGGTGCGCCGATCATGAGACTGGCAGCCGACAGCACGCCGTGGCGATGGCCGCGTTCGACGGCTTCGTTCACTTCGTCACAAAGGCCGAAGTCATCGGCGGTAAAGATGATCTGCGGGGGGCGCTTGTGCATGTGGGGTGCATCATGCTCGAATGAGATATGAATCCCAAGCTGGAACTCACGCAGAATGTCGCGCCAGACGCACGGAAGATGTTGTACGCGGAGCTCGCCGCGCATAACGGCAGGTGCGTCGTGGCTGTTCCGGACTTGGCGACATCGTTGACGATCCGCCGGACCGCACGCGCGACGTCATGAAAAAAAGCTTCACGCAATGACCGCGCTGGTGACGGGCGCGACCGGGTTTGTTGGTTCGGCTGTGGCCCGCGCGTTGCTGGCCCGCGGCGAAACCGTGCGCGTGATGGCGCGCGCGGGCAGCGATCGCCGCAATCTCGAGGGGCTGAAAGTCGAGATTGTCGAGGGCGACTTGCGCGATCCGGACGCCCGGCGGAAAGCGGTGCAAGGGACGTCGAGTGTTTACCACGTCGCCGCGGACTACCGCCTGTGGACACGCGATCCCGCGGCCATGTTTGCGACGAATGTCGAAGCAACCGCGGGCTTGTTGCGAGCCGCCGCCGACGCGGGGGCTTCGCGCCTGGTCTATACCAGTTCCGTTGCGACCCTCGGCCTTTTCCCCGATGGCCGCGAGGCCGATGAGGTCACGCCGGTGAGCGCGGCGGATATGATCGGCCCTTACAAACGCTCGAAGTTCGACGCCGAAGAGCGCGTGCGCGCGCTAGCCGCTTCCGGCCTTCCGGTCGTCATTGTTAACCCCACGGCGCCGGTGGGCCCGCGCGACGTGAAGCCGACGCCCACGGGCCGTACCATTGTCGAGGCGGCCGCTGGCCGCATGCCGGCCTTTGTCGATACGGGGCTCAATATCGTGCACGTCGACGACGTTGCGCGCGGACATTTACTCGCGCACGACAAAGGCAAGGTGGGGGAGCGCTATGTGCTTGGGGCGGAAAACCTCACCCTTCAGCAAATCCTCGCGCGCATCGCCGCGCAGGTGAACCGTAAGGCGCCGACGATCCAGATCCCCAACGCGGCGATCATGCCGATCGCCTATGCCGCGGAATTCTTCGCGCGCGTCTTCAACACCGGGGAGCCGTTCGTGACGGTGGATGGCTTGAAGCTCGCGCGCAAGCGGATGTTTTTTTCCAGCGCGAAGGCGGGGCGTGAGCTGGGCTATACGGCGCGCCCCGTGGACGAAGCGATCAGCGACGCTCTCGCCTGGTTTCGGGCTCACAAGTATCTGTAGGCTGCCGATGCCATGGAAAACACGCGCCAAAGTCTGGCTGTGGCCGGGCAACGCGGCGTGGCATTTCGTGAGGGCGCCAAAAGTGTCGGCGTCGGGAATCAGGGCGCGGTTGGAAGGCACGGGTTCGCCGACGGGCTCGGTCCGCGTGGCGGCGACGATAAAAAAGTGACGTGGAAAAACGTCGCTGTTTCCTCCCCCAAAGAAGAAGCGCGCCTCCCGCCGATCAAGGCCGAGGTGCATAAAAAGACGCAGATCGGCGCGGATGATACCCTGGGCCTCGCCCTGGAACGAGAGGGTTGAACCCAAAGAAAAACGGCGCGGCCCGTCGGCCACGCCGTTCTCGTTGGGACGAAGCGAACCCCGGAAGGTTCGCGTCTTGCCTTAGCCGGCCTTCAGGTTGGCGGCAGCGGCCTTGCCGCGTTCGCTGACGAGGTCGTAATTGATCTTTTGGCCCTCAACCAGCGTATCCATGCCAGCGCGCTCAACGGCGGTGATGTGCACGAACACGTCTTTACCGCCATCGCTTGGCTGAATGAAGCCATAGCCCTTAACCTTGTTGAACCACTTCACGGTGCCTGAAGCCATTTGCGTCTCTCTCCGTCGATGCGCCCACTTGCGCGAAATACCGCGCACCCGTCGCGCGGCGTCCGACAACCAGTGTTGGGAGTGACTCGTGAGCGCCGCCCAAGGTAAAAGGCCCCGGGGCCGAAGCGGGTGGTGCTAGCAACGTCAGGCCAAAACTCGATTGCGCATAAATTACTCCCCGTTCATCTTGTAAAGTCAAGGCTTTTTGAGGCGCTGCGGGTCTCGGAAGCATTTGGTTTTTAAGTAAAAAGCGAGGTTAATACAGGTTATGCCCGGGGCGGTTGCCGGACGAAAATGGGACGCCTGTTACCACTACCTGATGGGGGTCCTGGCCCGGGATGCGCTAGAGAACGGGGTCTGCCATTTTTGGGAAATACGCGTGACCGGTCTGATGCGACTTGTGGGGGCGTTGTCCTTCGCCCTTCTTCCCCTTTCGCCGGCCGCCGCTGGTGAAACTTTTACCACCTATGGCGATGTTGGCCGTTACGCGCTTCCCGCCGGTGCGGCGATTCTGTCTTTGGCACAGGACGACACCGACGGTCTCAAACAGCTCCTGGCGAGCGGTGCGATCACGCTCGGCGCCACCTATGCGCTGAAGCATGCCGTCGACGACACACGGCCTAACGGCGGGCGCCGTTCGTTTCCGTCCGGGCACACGGCCTGGGCATTCACCGGCGCCGCGTTCATCCATTATCGCTACGGCTGGGAGTGGGGTTTGCCGGCTGAGCTTGCCGCCACCGCCGTTGCGGTCAGTCGGGTGGACGGCGACTTCCATCGCTGGCGCGATGTGATTGCCTCGGCGGCCATCGCGCATGCCTCGGCTTATTTTCTTGTCGACCACATGGACGAAAATGTGACGCTCATGCCCATGATCGGGGGACGCAAGCCCGCGTTTGGAATCGTCGGCAGTCTGCGGTTTTAGGATTTACGCAGACGCGCGTTTCACCTGCGGTTCGATCCTGCGCGCGCGCGGAATATGCACGGTGACGCTGGTGCCTACCCCGCGTGTGCTTGCCAAGGTCAGTGTTCCGCCATGCAGCTTCATGAGCTGATCGGCGAGCGGCAGGCCGAGGCCGGTTCCCTGGACCCGGCTGCGTTCGGTGTCGCGGCTTTGGACAAAAGGCTTCAGCACATCGGCAAGTTCGTCCTGAGCGATGCCGCTTCCCGTGTCCGTAATGATAATTTCGACGCCGCCGTCGGCGGCGTGCCGGGCTTTGATCTGGATTTTTCCATCGGCTGGCGTGAATTTCACGGCATTGGAGATCAAGTTCAAAAGCACCTGATTGATCTTTCGTGCATCAACGAGAACGTCCGGCAGATCCTGTTCCACTTGGATCTCAAGGCGTAACTGCGCGCTATCGATCGATTGGCGCATCAGGCTTGTCGCATGCCCGATCAGTGCCGCGACGTGCGTGACATCTTCGTCCAGGTCCGCCTTGCCGGCTTCAACCTTCGAAAGGTCGAGGATATCGTTGATGATCCCGACAAGATGCCGCCCGCTTTCATGAATCGAACGCGCGAAGTCCACGTATTGCGGATTACCAACCGGACCCTTGAACTGATTATGGATCACTTCGGCAAAGCCGATGATCGCGTTGAGGGGTGTGCGAAGTTCATGGCTCATATTGGCAAGGAACCTGGACTTCGCGCGGTTCGCGACCTCGGCCTTATAGGCCAGCTCCGCGTTCTGCACACGCAGCCGGACATTTTCGACAAAAGTTTGATACCCGTTGAAACCCGCGATCATGAGAAGCGTGAAATAAACTACGGTGCAGGCGACGACGCCGGGCGCCATGCGGTCACCCGAAACCGCAACGGCGACCCAGGGCGGCACGATAGCGCACACGAGGAACGCGGCCATGGCAGCGGGAATGCAGTACAGCATGATGGTTCCGCCGGCCGCCATGCCGGCGATCATGCTGAAGACCAAAAGGTCGACGTCGGGGGCCGCGACCGATATGACCAGCATCGTCGTGAAAAGACCCCATAACAAGCCATAGACGATCGCCCAACCGAACAGACGCGTGACGGTGCGATCCTTGACCTCCGATGGGCGCGAGCGTCCGCGATGAGAGGCCCACACGTAAACCTGCCACGCCGCGGCGATTTGGAAGACGGCGACCAACGCGACGAAAGCGGGTGGATGGAAGTATGACCATGCGGCGATGGCAAGGATCGCCACGTTCAACGAGTGAGCCGCCGCCGCAACAGGCTGAAGGCGCACAACCGCAAGCAGGCGCTCAACATTAAGTTCGCGTTCGATGTCGGGCGCGAGAACCGGCTTCATCCATAAGGCGTGCCAGCGTGCCATGCGACGGAACAATCCTCTAAAGCGCTTTCAACAGCACGTATCTTTCACCTTACCCGGACTGCGCAGAGACTTACAACAGCGGCGGACCTGTGCGGCGCTGGAAAGCGAAGCGGACGGCGCTAAGGCCGGCGCCGCTTACAACAAAGAAGCAATCGAGGGGCAAATGTCAGACGGCGGTTCCGCCCACGGTGAGCTGCTCGATCTTCAGCGTCGGCTGACCGACACCGCAGGGCACACCCTGACCGTCTTTCCCGCATGTGCCGACTCCCGGGTCCAGCTTCATGTCGTTGCCGATCATCGACACCTTGGTCATCACGTCGGGGCCGTTGCCGATCAGCGTCGCGCCTTTCACGGGGCGGCCAAGTTTGCCGTTCTCGATCATGTAAGCTTCGGTGGCCGAAAAGACGAATTTACCCGAGGTGATGTCGACCTGACCGCCGCCGAAATTTACGGCATAGAGGCCTTTCTTCACCGAGGCGATGATTTCCTCGGGATGGCGGTCGCCGCCCAGCATGAATGTGTTGGTCATGCGCGGCATCGGGTGATGAGCGTAAGACTGGCGGCGTCCATTGCCGGTTGGGCGCATGTTCATCAGGCGCGCGTTCAGGCGGTCCTGCAGATAGCCGGTAAGGATACCGTCTTCGATGAGCACCGTACGCGAGGTCGGCGTGCCTTCATCGTCGACGGTGAGGGATCCGCGGCGGTCATGGAATGTGCCGTCGTCGATCACGGTCACACCCTTGGATGCAACGCGCTGACCCATGAGATTGGAGAATGCGGACGTCTTCTTGCGATTGAAGTCGCCTTCGAGGCCGTGGCCCACCGCCTCGTGCAGCAGCACGCCTGGCCAGCCGGACCCGAGCACGACTGGCATTTCGCCTCCGGGGGCTTCGACCGATTCTAGATTCACCAACGCCTGACGCAGCGCTTCATCGACGGCGCCTTGCCAGGTTTCGGCTTTCAGGAATTCGCCGTAGGTCACACGGCCGCCGGTGCCGTAGCTGCCGGATTCCATGCGGCCCTTGTCTTCGACGATCACGCTCACATTGAGACGCACGAGCGGGCGGATGTCCGCGACGTTGTAACCATCCGGACGCAGGATGTGCACCGCCTGCCATGAGCCGGACAGCGAGGCGCTCACCTGCTTCACGCGCGGATCTTTCTTGCGCGCATAGGCGTCGATTTCGGCGAGGGTGGAGACCTTGATGTCGAACGGAACCATCGGCAGCGGGTTCTCGTCCGTATACAGTTGCTGGTTCGTGCCCGACGGCGGCTCGGCGAGCGTGCCGCCGCGGCCTGAACGCACGGCGCGCACGGTTTCGCCTGCGCGCGCAATCGCTTGCTCGGTCAATGTGGTGGAATGCGCGAATCCCGTGGTTTCGCCCGCAACCGCCCGCAGACCGAAGCCTTGCGACGTATCGAACGAGGCGTTCTTGATGCGCCCGTCGTCGAACGTGAAGCTCTCCGACTGGCAGTACTCCATGTAGAGCTCACCGTCGTCGCAACCCTGCAGCGCGTTGGAGACGATCTTGCTGACGGCGCCCTTGTCCATGCCGGTCTTGTCGAAGAACAGCGTGTCGGTCGTCTTGAGATCGGCCATGGCTTACTCCGCGGGTTCAGCGTGAAGGGGCGATGCGGCACGCGCGGGTTCCGCGCGCAAGCCGCGTTGGGTGTGAGCGAACCACACCGTCAGCGTGAAGAGGATCAGCGCGCCAGCTTGGTGTGCCAGCGCAAGGCCAAGTGGAACTTGCAGGACGAGCGTCGAAATCCCGAGGGAAGCTTGGACAAGGGCCATCATCATGAGCGCGTTGAGCACGGCGCGCGTGCGTCCGGTCGCTGCGGCGCGGCCGCGCCACCAGGCGAAGGCCACTAAGATAACGAGGGTGATCGCCACCACCCGGTGATTGAACTGCACCGTGGTCGCATCTTCGAAGGCGCTCAAGTACCAGGGGTCCATGGCGTATACGGCCTCGGGGATGACCTGCCCGTCCATCAACGGGAATGTATTGTAGATAAGTCCCGCATTGATCCCCGCAACAAAGGCGCCCGCGCCGATCACGAACAGGGCGAAGAAGGGCAGGATCGCCGCCAGGCGCCGTGTCCCTGGATCGAGGCGCGTGGGGGGCGGAGTGTCCTTCCCAAACAGATCAAGCGCGACCCAGACGATCAGGCCATATACCGTAAAAGCGAGGCAGAGATGGGCGGCCAATCTGTATTGACTGACGTCGGGCCGGTCGACCAGCCCGCTCGCGACCATGAACCACCCCAGCGCACCTTGTGCGCCGCCCAATAGGAAAAGGCCGCCGAGTTTGTAAAGCAGCGGCCGGTCGACCGCGCCGCGCCAGATGAACCACAAGAGGGGCACGGCGAACACGACGCCGATGATGCGGCCCCACAGCCGGTGTGTGAATTCGAACCAATAGATTTTCTTGAAGTCGCCGAGCGACATCCCCACGTTCTTTAGACGGTACTCGGGCGAGGTCCGATAAGCCGAAAACTCGTCTTGCCACTGGGCGTCGTTCAACGGCGGCACGACGTGGAGCGGCTTCCATTCCACCATGGATAGTCCAGACTCCGTCAACCGGGTGGCGCCCCCGATCACGACCATGACGAAAATCATGGCGGCACAGACCACGAGCCACCAGGCGATGGCGCGCGAGGAGGGGGGCTGTCGGACGGACGTCATAGAGGCGGTGGGCATGGGCTAGCATTAGGCCATGACTTCCTTGTGAACAAGGCCGGCCAGGGAAACAAAGGTTACACAAGCCTTTGATCGGCGCGCTGGGCGCGTGTATGACGGCGGCGTCACCAGTCCTGGCACTTTATGACCACGCCCCCGCTTTCAGAGTCTGTGGAGCTTTCCATCGTCATCCCGGTTCGGGACGAAGCTGGCAATGTCGCACGGCTGGCCGCGGAGATTCACGCCGCGCTTGCCGGCCAGGTGACCTATGAGATCATTTTCGTGGATGACGCATCGACCGATGCGACGCCCGTCGAACTCGCGGGCCTGAACGATCGGCGGGTGCGAGTCCTCACGCACGTCATATCCTGCGGCCAAAGCCAGGCGACGATCACTGGCGTAGTCCATGCGTGCGGCGCCTGGATCGCCACGTTGGATGGTGACGGCCAGAACGATCCCGCCGACCTGCCGCGCCTGTTGGAAGCGCGGGCGGGCGCGGGCGTCGAAGCGCCGCGTACCCTTTTTATCGGCCGTCGCGGCAGCCGACGCGACAACCTCCGCCGCTTGATTGCCTCGCGCATCGCGAACGGCATTCGCGGTGCCGTCCTCGGCGATGCGACGCCGGATTCCGGATGCGGCATAAAGCTGTTGTCCCGCGAACTTTTCCTCGCGCTGCCGCGCTTTGATGCGCAGCATCGTTTCATGCCGGCGCTGGTGCTGCGCGCTGGCGGACGTGTCGTGTCCATGCCGGTGTCGCACCGCATGCGTGTGCGCGGGAGCTCAAAGTACACCATCTGGCGCCGCGGCCTGATTGGGATCGTCGATATGCTGGGTGTGTTCTGGCTGATGCGCCGGAACAGGCGCCCGACGCTAAAATCACAAGAGGTACGAAGATGAGCTGGTTCCTAGGTTGGTTCGCGACCATGAACTTCATGAAGACCATTGGGCTCGCTGGACAGGTCATCTTTGGCTCGCGCTTTTTTGTGCAGTGGTTCGCGAGCGAACGCCTGAAACGCAGCGTGATCCCGCTGGCCTTCTGGCATCTAAGTCTGCTCGGCGGCATCCTGACCCTGATCTACGCCGTCTACATCGAGGAGCCGGTCTTCATGATCGCCCAGCTCGGCGGGGTGCTGATTTACAGCCGCAACCTCTATTTCGTGTACCGGGCACAGGGGTCCCACCCCTTGATGGGCCCCGACCGCACCTAGTTGCGCCGCCCAATTCAGATCCTATTTCACGGGGGCTCCCCTTGACTCGTCTGGAGCTGCTAGCTACCTAGCTGGCACTCACCGGGCTTGAGTGCTAATGCGCGCGCGGGCCGGGGGAAAAACGTTTTAACTATCAATAGGATAATGGAGGGACTTATGAAGTTTCGGCCTCTGCACGACCGCGTTCTGGTCGAACGTACCGAATCCGACACCAAAACCAAGGGCGGCATCATCATTCCGGACACCGCTCAGGAAAAGCCGATGGAAGGCAAAGTGATCTCGGTCGGATCGGGCAACCGTGACGAAAGCGGCAAGCTGGTCCCGCTCGACGTGAAGAAGGGCGACCGCATCCTGTTCGGCAAGTGGTCGGGCACGGAAGTGAAGATCGACGGCAAGGAGCTGTTGATCATGAAGGAGTCCGACATCATGGGAATCATCGAGTAAGTCGGTCCCCGAAGAATAAGAAAGGCACACACTCATGGCAGCTAAAGACGTCAAATTCTCGGCGGACGCGCGCGATCGTATGCTGCGCGGCGTCGACATCCTCGCCAACGCGGTGAAGGTCACGCTCGGTCCTAAAGGCCGTAACGTCGTTATCGAAAAGTCCTTCGGCGCTCCGCGCATCACCAAAGACGGTGTGACGGTCGCGAAGGAAATCGAACTTAAGGACAAGTTCGAGAACATGGGCGCCCAGATGGTGAAGGAAGTTGCGTCCAAGACCAACGACCTCGCCGGCGACGGCACCACCACCGCCACCGTTCTCGCTCAGGCCATCGTGCGCGAAGGCGCCAAGAGCGTCGCGGCGGGCATGAACCCGATGGACCTCAAGCGCGGTATCGATAAGGCCGTTGAGTCGGTCATCGGCGACCTCGAAAAGATGTCCAAGAAGATCAAGACCACCGAAGAGATCGCCCAGGTCGGCACCATTTCGGCCAACGGCGAGCGCGAGATCGGCGAAATCATTGCCAAGGCCATGGATAAGGTCGGCAAGGAAGGCGTGATCACGGTGGAAGAAGCCAAAGGCCTCGACACCGAACTCGATGTCGTCGAAGGCATGCAGTTCGACCGCGGCTACCTCTCGCCGTACTTCATCACCAACGCCGACAAGATGGTGGTGGAACTGCAGAACCCGTACATCCTGATCCACGAAAAAAAGCTCTCGGACCTGCAGCCGTTGCTGCCGATCCTGGAAGCCGTCGTGCAGTCGAGCCGTCCGCTGCTCATCATCGCTGAAGACATCGAAGGCCAGGCGCTTGCCACGCTCGTCGTGAACAAGCTGCGCGGCGGCCTCAAGGTCGCGGCCGTGAAAGCGCCGGGCTTCGGGGATCGCCGCAAGGCTATGCTCGAAGATCTCGCCGTGCTCACCGCCGGCCAGGTCATCAGCGAAGACCTCGGCATCAAGCTCGAAACCGTCACGCTGCCGATGCTTGGCTCCGCCAAGCACGTCACCATCGACAAGGACAACACCACCATTGTCGACGGCGCCGGCAAGAAGAACGATATCAACGCGCGCTGCGAACAGATCCGCCGTCAGATCGACGACACCACGTCGGATTACGACAAGGAAAAGCTGCAAGAACGTCTGGCGAAGATCGCCGGCGGCGTTGCGGTGATCAAGGTCGGCGGTGCGACCGAAATCGAAGTGAAGGAAAAGAAGGACCGCGTTGACGACGCCCTTCATGCCACCCGCGCTGCGGTGGAAGAAGGCATCGTGCCGGGCGGCGGCGTCGCCCTGCTGCGCGCTTCCAAGAACCTCGGCAAGATCGAAGTCGCGAACGACGACCAAAAGGTCGGCGTCGAGATCGTTCGCCGCGCCCTGGGCGTTCCGCTCCGCCAGATCTCGGAAAACGCCGGTGAAGACGGCGCGGTGATCGCCGGCAAGGTTTCGGAATCGAAGGACACCAACTTCGGTTACGACGCCTCGACCGGTAAGTTCGTCGACATGGTGAAAGCCGGCATCGTCGACCCGACGAAGGTCGTGCGTGTGGCGCTGCAGGACGCGGCCTCGGTCTCGGGCCTGCTCATCACCACCGAAGCGATGGTCGCCGAAATCCCGAAGAAGGATGAAGCTCCGGCGATGCCGCCGGGCGGCGGCATGGGCGGCATGGACTTCTAAGTCCAGCTTCCTAAGCGATAGACAGCGAAGGGCCGCGCCGCGAGGGGCGGCCCTTTTGCTTTGGCGGTTATGCAGAAATCAAAAAAGACCAAGCCCGCCCAATGCGCTATAAGCGCTTCATGACGTCTTGGGGACCATCCAAATCCTTTCTGAAAGTCGTGGGGTTGCTCGCGGTCTTCACGCTCGCGCCGGCCACGATCTATATGCTCTACACCCGCACCGGCGGGCCTGAATCCAAGAAAGAGATCGTCTTCCACAAGAACCTGCGCTTCGTCCTGATGGGCGCGGAGGATGTGATCGACTTCGGCCCCCTGACCGAGTGGCCGTGGGAGAAGGTCTGCGCCCTGACCGACAGCCTCACCGACAAGGAGATCGATGAGATTCTGGGCTTCGAGTATCTCGCCAAGGCCGAGATGCATTGGATGCCGCATCCTGAATATTGGACGCTCTTGTTCGTCGACGTTGAGCGCGAGGTGAACTGGGGCAAGGCGCGTCCGGTGACCGCGATCCGCATGTCGCGCAAGGAAATGGCGCAGCTTGGCCTGCCGCTGGGCTCCAAAGGCACCTGCGTTCCGCGCCATTCCATCCAGGCGCGCCTGTCACGTTCGCCCGCGGCCATCGGTCAAAGCCCCGTCACCATCCGTTTCGCCTCGGCCGGGGAAGAGTGATGTTCAAGCATGTCGTCGTCGTCGGCGCCGGTGCGGTGGGCTGTTACTACGGCGGCATGCTCGCCAGGGCCGGCATCAAGGTCACGTTGATTGCGCGTCCCCAGCACGTCGAGGCCATACAGCGCGACGGCTTGATGATGGACACCACCACCTTCAAGGAATACGTCAAGGTCGCGGCCACCACCGAAATGGACGCGGTGAAGGATGGCGATCTGATCCTTCTTTGCGTGAAAACCCTTGATACCGTGGCGGCGGCGAGAGACGCCAAGACGCGCATGCGCCCCGATGCGGTGATGGTTAGCATGCAAAACGGCGTCGACAACGCCGAGCGTATCAAGGAGGAACTGGGTTTCGATGTCGTGTCCGCGGGCGTCTATGTGGCCTGCGCGATGCCGTCGCCCGGTTATCTGAAGCATAACGGCCGCGGTGACCTCGTCATTGGCGGCGATGTCGCGGATGACATTCTCCATAAGATCTCCATCACCTGCGAGTACGGCGGAATTCCATGCAAGGTCAGCAAGACCGTTGCGCAGGAGATGTGGACGAAATTGGTGATGAACGCGACGTACAACGCGCTTTCAGCCTTGACCGGCTGCACCTACGGCGTGTTGGTGAATGATCCCGGCGCATTGAAAATAATGATGCTCCTGGCCGAGGAATGCGTCGCGGTCGCCAAGGCAAAGGGGATCGCGTTGGATCTGGCCGATATGCAGGACCGCGTGCGCAAACTCGGCCCGGCGATGCCCGGGACCTTGTCGTCGACGCAGCAAGATCTCGCACGCGGCAAACAGACGGAAATCGATTCCCTCAACGGCTATGTCGCGGCGCAGGGCAAAAAGTTCAATGTCGCTGCGCCGATGAACGCCGCCATGCATAGCCTCGTAAAGCTACGGGAAGCGCGTCAGGTTGGTTGATCCCGGCTGATCGTCGCCGTTTGATTCGCCCCCGCAATCGGGCGATGAGAGAGTCTAAAGAAAATCGCGGACCATCGCGACCGCATCCGCAAGGCCGACGCGCGCGACCTCCACGCCGGGCGGGAACGCCGTGCAAAGGCGCGAGGGCATCATAGGATCAAGAAGCACAAAAACGCCGCGGTCCGTCTCGCGCCGAATCAGACGGCCGAAGGCCTGCTTCAGGCGCAGGCGTGTGATGGCGTCGTCGTAACCTTTCTTGCCGTGCGCGGTACGCCGGGCCTTATGCAGGATATCCGGGCGGGGCCAAGGCACGCGGTCGAAGACAACGAGACGCAACGAGCGTCCCGGCACGTCGACGCCTTCGCGCACCGCGTCGGTTCCAAGAAGGCACGCATCCTCCTCGGCGCGGAAGATGTCCACCAGTGTCGAGGTGTCCATGGCGTCCACATGTTGTGCGTAAAGCGGGATGCCCGCTTCATCGAGAGGTCCGGAGACATGCTTGTGCACTTCGCGCAAGCGGCTGATGGCGGTGAAGAGACCGAGCCCGCCGCCGCCAGCGGCCAGGAAGAACTCCCTGTAGGCCGCGGCCACCTGTTTCAAGTCATCCTTGCGTACATCGGTGACGACGATGACGCGTGTATTGTCGACATAGTTGAAGGGTGAGGCGAGCGAGGCGCGCGCGACCGGCGCCGAGAGATGTCACGCGCCGACGCGCTGTTCGGCATTTGTCCAGTCCGTTGCTTCGTCGGTTTCGCCTGTAAGCATCGTCGCGGACGTTACGACGATCCCATGCGCATGATCGGCCAGCGCGCGTGCGAAGGGTAGGGTGGGGTCCACCCAGTGCCGGCTGAGGCCGACGTCAATATCATGACCGTCGATGCGCTCGATGTGGAACCAGTCCACGAATTCGGACGGGGTTGCCTCCTTCAACGCCTTCACCATCCCGCGCCATGCCGTGACTTGCATCGCGCCGCGGTGCTCGAGCGTGCGGATCACCGCTTCGAGGCGCTGGCGCATGGAGGTCTCGAGGATTCCGGCATCCTTGTTGAGCTTCGCGGTGAAGCTGGCGATGAGTTTTCGTAAGGGCGTTTCGAGACGGGCGAGCGCGGTTTCGAGCCCGTCGACCGCTTCCGCGAGACCGGGGAGCAAAGGGACGGTTTCCGCTTCCAGCGAATAGGGCGACGATGTGTCGCCGCGCGCGAGCACTTGTTCGCGCACCCGTGCTAGGAACTTTTCGGATGGCCCCTGGGGGGCGCCGTCCTTCACGCGATTGCGCCAGCCTTGGCTGGGAAGCGCGCGCGCGGCTTCGACGGCGTCTTCGACCGCGTTGGAAAGCCCAAAGTCGTCGCCACTTCCGCATGCGATCAGGTCCTCGCATCGCCGCTTCAGTCCGCGCGCCCGGCTTCTTTTGACATTGCCTTCGGCGCCCAGCAGCCAGCGGCGGAGATCGGCCGCTTCCAGCCCGGTGAAGTGCGCCGAGAAGGCGGAATCGGCGGCCTCGAAAATGTGATGGCCTTCGTCGAAGACATAACGGGTTGGCCGGAGTGCGTCGTCGATGCCGCCAAGCGCGGCCTGCGCCATGACAAGCGCATGGTTCGCGACGACGATGTCCGCGTAACGTGCGCGGCGCACCGTGCGTTCGACGAAACACTTCTGATAGTGGTTGCAGGCCGCGTAAATGCATTCGCCGCGCCGGTCGGCGAGGCCGATGACTTTTTCGCGGCCCAGCACTTCCGGTAGCCAGCCCGGTAGATCGCCGCCGACCATGTCGCCGTTGCGGGTTGCGCTGACCCAGCGTGCCACGAGCCCGAGCGCGACCGCGTCATTGGGCTGCGCGCCGAGGCGGTTCAGCGCCTCCTCATAGCTGAGGAGGCACATGTAGTTCTCGCGGCCTTTACGGATCACGACGCGCCGTTTTTTCTCGTCGCTATCTGGATGCAGGCGGTCGAGCTCCTGATCCAACTGGCGCTGCAGGTTGCGCGTGAAGGTCGAAAGCCAGACCGCGCCCTGGTTCTGCTCGGCCCATACGCTGGCGGGCGCCACGTAACCGAGGGTCTTTCCTGTGCCGGTCCCGGCCTCCGCAAGGACAAGAAGCGGCTGATTTGAAGCGCCTCGCGGCTGAAACGCCTCTGTGACAAGCCGTGTATACGCGCGTTGACTTGGCCGCGCCTCGGCGCCTTCGCCCAGCAGCCGCTCGAGGCGTGCTTCTGAGTCCGCGCTCGGCACGGGCTTGCTGCCTGGCGGCGCCGGCGGCGCGCGTTCTTCCCAGGCCGGAAGGTCGATCCAGACACGAAGGCCCGCGGCGGGCCCGAAGCCGCGCGCCGCGTTAGGATCGCCGCCGAGGGCGGCGAGCACCGACGGCCCCCAAGCCCACCCGCCACGCGCCATGGCGCCGGCTGTCGCCGCAAGTGTTTTTGCCTCAAGATCGCCGAGACGTTTGAGCTCCTCGAGCAGCAGCCGTACCGCGTGCAGTAATGTCTCGGGCTTGTCTTCAAGGGTCGTCGGGGTCGGCAAACCCAAGGCTGATGCGACGCCGCCGACGGTCGGCAGGCAGAAGCTGGCCGGCCGGACAAAGGCGAATAATTCCAAGACGTCATGGGCCGCGAAGCGTTCGGTTTTCAGCCGCGCCGCAGTGGCCGGTGTGTGGCAGAGGATCGGGCGCGCCGTGGACATCAATTGCCCGGCCATGGCCGTCGTCTTCATGGCGATTTCGCCGCTGGTGTCGAGGATAGCGACGCTCGTCCACTCGGCCACGACAACGGGCGCATCGGGTAGAAGGATGCGACGAACGGGCAGCGCGGCGGCGGTGGACGTGTTCATGGAAGGTTCGACCTGTACCGGCAGTTCGCTGTCGGCGCAAGCGGCGTGCCTGGAGCTCCAGGATTCACGCCTCTCGGGAAATCTCCACAATGATCCCTTCGTGTGGCCGCAGGCAGACCAGCGCGCCGACACGTTCATGGGCGTCGCCGGGATGTGTGGACAGGAGAAGCGCCCCGGCGCCGTCGATCGGCGTATAGACCGGCGCGGCGGCGAGGTTCAGAAGCACCATGACGGCGCGCGCGCCATGGCGGCGCTCATAAACCAGCACATCGCCGCGCGCCGCGATGAGACCATAGCTACCCCGGTTGAGGGCCGGTTCTTCGCGCCGCAAAGCGATGAGCGCGCGGGTCAGGGTCAGCATCGAGTCGGGGCGAGTTTGCTGATCCGCGACGTTCAAGGCCCGCGTATCGTGCAGCGGAAGCCACGGCGCACAGAGGCTGAAACCACCGTGGGGTTCTCCGGTCCACGCCATCGGCGTGCGTACAGGGTCGCGCCCAAATCCAAATCCGGGGACACGCAGCTCCCACGGGTCTTGAACCTTCTCGGGCGGGATCGCGACGTCGGTCATTCCGATCTCGTCGCCATAGTATAGGGTCGGCGTTCCGCGCAAGGTCAGCAGCAACATGGTCGCGGCACGGGCGGCCTCGGGGCCGATACGGCTCGCGATCCGCGCGCGATCGTGATTTCCCAGCACCCAGTTTGGCCAAGCCCCGGGCGGCAGCAAGGCCTCATAGCGCGTGATGAGATCGGCCAAAATCTTCGCCTTCCACGGCGCGCCGATGAGATGGAAATTGAAGGGGAGATGCACGCCCATGAGGTCGGCGCCGTAATAGGTCACGATCCGTTCAAGCGGCAGATAGATTTCGCCAATCAGCACCCGTTCGCCATAAGAGTCCGCGATGCGGCGAAAGCCGGCGAGCGTCGTGTGAAGTTCGGGCTGGTCGTATTGGTTCCGCCGGTCGAGCGCGAGAGTTGGCGCCATGCCGGGTTTGAAGTCCGGGTTTGGCGGATTGTCGACGAACGTCGTCACTTCATAGAGGTGATGAACCGTATCGATACGGAAGCCGTCGACGCCCCGCTTGAACCAGAAATGAAGGACCTCCTGCATGGCTGCGCGGACGTCGGGATTGCGCCAGTTGAGATCCGGCTGCTGTGGAAGATACGCATGGTAATAGTATTGGCCGGTGGCTTCGTCGTAGGTCCACGCGGATCCGCCGAATTCCGAAAGCCAGTTGTTGGGTGGTCCGCCACCCGGGCCGGCATCGCGCCAGATGTACCAATCCCGCTTGGCCGAGGTGCGGCAGCTCCGGCTGTCCATGAACCACGGGTGGGCTTCCGATGTGTGATTGGGCACAAAGTCCATGATGACCTTGAGGCCGCGGCCATGCGCCGCGTCGATCAATCTCGTGAAGTCGTCGAGCGAGCCGAAGATCGGATCGATATCGACGTAGTTCGAGACGTCGTAGCCGAAATCCACCATGGGCGACGGATACACCGGCGACAACCACAGCGCATCCACGCCGAGCCAGACGAGATAGTCGAGACGCGCGATGATCCCCGCGAGATCGCCGATGCCATCGTTGTTGGCGTCCTGGAACGAGCGCGGATAAATCTGATAAACGATCCCGCTCTGCCACCATGCTGGTTCGGCCTTCGCCGTCATGTGGGCCGGATATGCTCCGCGACAAAAGAATCGATCGCGGCAAACCAGCGATCCCTGATGTCGTCGGTTTCTTGGAAAAGCTCGTGTTTTGCGGTTGCGAACGTCACCAGGCGTCCGTCCGGCAGTAAGGCGGCGGCGCGCAAATGTGCGGCGGCGTCGACCAGCAAATCGTTTCCCGCACTGCCGATCAGGATCGGCGTACGGACGCGCGCGAGAAGGTCCGCCTTCGAGATTCGCGTCGTCAAGGCGAACGCGGACTTAAGCCACGCGTAAGTCGGTCCATCATGACGCAGGTCTTCTGCCGCGGTGAACCATGCGTCCACAAGCTTACCTCGGACTGGATGGTTGGAGAGGCGATTCATGTTGCCGAAACGGGATGCGAGATTGGGCCATGCGCTAGCGCCGGGAACGAAAGAATCGCCTTGTCCAATCGCCGACATTACAAAGGCAAGTGCGCGTGCGGCACACCGCGGAACGCCGCCGGTGTTGATTTGAATCATGGGTGCTGAAAGCACAGCCGCGTCCACAAGGGGGGCGTGGTTCGCCAGAGCGAGTAGGGATATGGCTCCGCCCATCGAATGGGCGACAAGGAGACGTTTGTGATCGCGGGGGGACACCGCGGCGACGAATTGCGCCAGGTCATCGGCGTCGCGGTCAAAGAGGCGCGGGTCCGGCTTGGTCCGCCCGCTGCGCGCAGACCGGCCTTGGCCGCGCCAATCGAGGCACCACACGTTGAAGCCCCGGCGATGAAAGTCGCGCGCAGCCTCGAAATACTTCTCGATGAATTCGATGTATCCGCCCAGGAGAATGCAGTCGTCGGCGGTTCCGGCCGGAAGATGGCCCCATCGGAGACGGGCGCCGTCGCGGGCGGTGAAATGCCCCCATTTGAAGCCGTCTGGCTCCAGGAAGCGCGCCTCCAGCGCTGGGGTCGCCGTGGTGATAAGGGGGGTGATATCCATGGGCGTCGCAGTCACAATGCCCGCTCCGAACGGGCTTTTCCAAAGACAGAACGGCGAAATCCGGACCAGTGAACGCCCAAAACTAGGTTTTTAGAACCCTGAAAGGGGTGACCTCACCGAAAATTGCCGGTACTAAGGCCCCGGTTTTCCCATTGTTGTTCCTTATACCTTAGTAGATTCACCCCCGATTGCCCCATGACCGATCTCACCGCTCTTGCCCGCCATAGCAATGCCTGGCCCTTTGTTGAGGCCCGTGCCCTTTGGGATGAGCGGCTCAAAATGGCCGCACCCGCGAAAGGTTATGTGCTGTTCGAGACCGGCTATGGTCCATCGGGGTTGCCGCACATCGGCACCTTCGGCGAAGTCGTCCGCACCACGATGGTGCGCAAGGCGTTCGAACTGCTGGCTCCCAACGTCAAAACGCGGATGTTCACCTTCTCGGACGACATGGACGGTTTGCGCAAGGTGCCGGACAACGTGCCGAACCAGGACATGATGCGCCAGCATCTGGGCAAGCCCGTTACGAGCGTGCCGGATCCATTCGGGACGCATGAGAGTTTCGGCGCTCATAACAATGCGCGCCTGCGCGCGTTCCTGGATTCCTTTGGCTTCGAATACGAATTCAAGAGTTCGACCGTCTCCTATAAATCCGGCGAGTTCGATAAGGCCTTGCTTCGTGTGCTCGAGAAGTACGACGAAGTGATCAATGTCATTCTGCCGACCCTCGGCGCCGAGCGCCGCGCGACCTATTCGCCGTTCCTCCCTGTTTCGCCGAAAACAGGCGTTGTTTTGCAGGTGCCTGTGGTTGAGCGCGATCTGGCGAGCGGTACGATCGTCTACAAGGACGAAGATGGCAGTCATGTGCGTACGCCGGTTACGGGCGGGCACTGCAAGCTGCAATGGAAGTGCGACTGGGCGATGCGCTGGTATGCACTCGAGGTCGACTATGAGATGTCCGGCAAGGACCTCATCGATTCCGTCAAGCTTTCAAGCCAGATCTGCCGCATTCTTGGCGGCACGCCGCCGCTCAATCTGACGTATGAGCTGTTCAACGACGAGCTGGGCCAGAAGATCTCCAAGTCCAAGGGCAACGGCCTCGCGGTCGAGGACTGGCTGAAGTATGCGCCGCATGAAAGCCTATCGCTATTCATGTATCAGAAGCCGAAGACGGCCAAGCGCCTGTTCTTCGACGTGATCCCCAAGGCCGTCGACGAGTATCTCGATTTTCTCGAGAAGTTTCCGGCAGAAGAAGATAAGGCGAAGCTCGATAATCCCGCCTGGCACATCCACGGCGGACGTCCACCGCAGGATACGGTGCGCGTCAGTTTCAGCATTCTTTTGAATCTCGCGAGTGTCGCGCATGCCGAGAACCCGTCGGTGCTCTGGCATTACATCTCGCGGTTCGTGCCGGGCGCCACGCCCGAAAGCGCGCCGCTGCTCGACCGCCTCGTGAAACATGCGGTTGTTTACTATCAGGACTTCGTGAAGCCGGCGAAAGTCTATCGCGCCATCGCGGACAATGAACGCCAGGCGTTCGCCGACCTGCGCGACGCGCTCGCCGGTTACAAAGACGCAGCGACTCCGGAAGCCCTGCAAACCATGGTTTACGAAATCGGTAAACGCTATCCGGAGACATTCGCATCGCTCCGCGATTGGTTTAAGGCCCTGTACCAGGTGCTTCTGGGCCAGGAACAGGGGCCGCGGATGGGCTCGTTCATCGCCTTATATGGCGTTGCGGAATCGATCCGGCTCGTGGACAAGGCCTTGGCCGGGGAAGACCTCGCGAAGGCTTCGTAACAAGAATATACACGCACGGGTTGATGTTTCCCGGCTTTACGGCAATCGGCTTCTCCTCGTAAGATACTGGGAATCAAGGCTTCTAGGGCAGGGCAGGCTTTCTGTCCGATCGTCGGATAGAGCTGGGTCCTCGAGCCTTATCGGGGAGGATTTCCATGAAGAGCACTGTCGTCTCCCGCGCGCCTTCGCGCGGCCTTTTTAGTCTTACCCTCAAGTCCGCGCTGATGGTCTCGTCGGCCCTCATGGCCTCGGCCGTGCCGGCCTTCGCCCAGGAGCCTGTGATTGAAGAGATCATCGTCACGGCGCAATCCCGCGCGCAGAGCATTCAAGATACGCCGATCTCGGTCACGGCCGTGAGCGGCGATAAGCTGCAGGACGTGAGTATCGCAAAAGCCGAAGATCTCCAGCAGCTCGTGCCGAACTTCACGATGACCGAAACCGGTATCAGCACGAATATCTTCATCCGTGGTCTCGGATCGGGCATCAACCAGGCGTTCGAACAGTCCGTCGGCTACTATGTCGACGGCATCGCCTACACCCGCGCGCAACAGACGCGCCTCCCGTTCCTCGACCTTCAGCGCGTCGAAGTGCTGCGTGGCCCGCAGACCATCTTGTTCGGAAAGAATTCGATCGCGGGCGCGCTCAATATCTTGACCGCCCAACCGACGGCAAGCTTTGAAGGTTATCTCACCGGCACCTATGAATTCGAGAACCAGGAATACATCGCCGAAGGCGCGGTCTCCGGTCCGATCACCGATACCGTGCGCGCCCGTGTCGCGGCGCGCTGGCGCGATAGCGACGGTTATGTGCGCAACCTGACCCTCTCGCGCACCGAGCCGAAACGCAAGGACGCGACCTTGCGCGGCATCATCGAGGCCGACGTGTCCGATACGGTGGTCGCGAACTTCAAAGCCGAATATAGCGATTTCGACGTACTGGGCCGCTCTATCGAAACGCTGAACGAAACGCCCGTCGCTGCCGGTCCCTTCACGGGCCGTACTTACGCGCAGATCCTCGTTGGCCTCGGCGCGGATCGCAGCGTCCTCGACAACACGCTGAACGGCAACCGCAGCTCCAACGGCGACTTCAGCAACAACAAGCAGCAGACCTATGTCGGCAACATTAAGGTCGATATCGGCGGCTATGAATTGCGTTCGATCACGGGTTACACCAAGCTCAAGTATGACGAGCTTTGTGACTGCGATTACACCGGCGCCAATGTGTTCTTGGCGGGTCTGAAGGAAGACTATGACCAGTTCAGCCAGGAGTTCCGGCTGACCTCGCCCGTCAACGAAAGCTACGATTTCGTCGCGGGCGCCTACTACCAGAACTCAAATCACGGTTACTCCGACAACATCGTCGTGCAGCCGACATCGGTGTTGGTCCCGCTGGTGAACCAGCAATCGCCGGGCGCCGGCAGCGCGCTGGCGGGCACGCAAGCGGCCCGCAGTGCTTCGGTCGATTCAAGCCTGATCTCGGCATTCGCGCAGGTGAACGTGCGGCCCATGGACAAGTGGGAAATTCAGCTCGGCGCCCGCGTCAGCTCCGAGAAGAAGGAGGGCATGCGTACACTCACGATTTTGCGCGAAAACGGCGATCCGCTGCCGGCCGCTCAGGCCATCGCCGCCGCCGTTTACGCCCAAGTCTTCCGCGTCAGCTCCACCAATCTTTCGGCGCTTGGTCCCACTGGGGCCGCGCTGATCGGCCAGCTCGGTGCGCTGCCGGTGTCGGGTGACCGCAAGGAGACGCGTTTCTCGCCGGACGTGAAGTTGCTCTTCAATCCGACGGAAGATTTGATGCTGTACGCAAGCTACGCGCGCGGCGCGAAGAGCGGCGGCTTCGACTTCCGCGCCAACAATCGCAACTTCTATCCAACGATGAACGATTCGTTCGAGTTCGAGGACGAAAGCGCCAATAGCTTCGAAATCGGCACGAAGGCCTCGTTCGGCGCCGCGACTTTGAACGTCGCGGCCTACTACACCGAGTTCAAGGATCTCCAGATTTCGATCTTCGACGGTATTCTCGGTTTCAACGTCGGGAACGCGGCTTCAGCCCGCTCGCAGGGTATCGAGGCGGACGGCCGGGTGCGTATGAACGAATACGTGTCGTTGACGGGGTCGCTCGCCTTGACGGATTTCAAGTTCAAGGATTTCCGTAACGGCCAGTGTTACTTCGGTCAGACTCCGAACGTCGATCTCAACGGCGATGGACGCCCCGAACTCTGCAACTACACCGGCCAGACCAACCAATTGGTTTCCGATGTGCAGGGTACGGTCGGTCTCGCGGCGAATTATCCGATTGTCTCCGGTTATCGCCTCGACAGCTCGCTCGATGTGTTCTTCACCTCGAAATACCATGCGTCGAACACCTTCGACCCGGCGCTCATTCAGAAGGGGTATGCGACCCTCGGCGTGCGCGTCGGCTTCGGTCCGGACTCGGGTCTGTGGCAGGTGGCGTTCATCGGACGCAACCTGACCAACGAACACTACATCCAGTTCGGGGGCGATACGCCGCTCGCGG
This sequence comes from Pseudomonadota bacterium, assembly GCA_020160875.1. GTDB lineage: Bacteria > Pseudomonadota > Alphaproteobacteria > Rhodospirillales > Rhodospirillaceae > SHVO01. The sequence continues at coordinate 46,031 of JAIUPE010000005.1, read as the reverse complement.
GTTCGACCTTCGGAGCGAACTCCGACTACGCCTTCGCCGACCGTGGCCGTACCCTCGCCATCCAGGCGCGGGTCAACTTCTAGTCTCAAGGCGTGAAGCTCCGTCTTCTAGCCTTCGTAATGGTTGTCGGCTCCGTCGCGCACGCGGCGGAGCCGAAGCCGCTTTCAGGACCGGTGCATGTCGATCCCAGAAAGCCGGTGGATATTTGCGGTTTGCACGCTCCATCGCTCGACCAAGTCGCAAATGCGCTTGTCGAGCGAGGAGGTGTCCGCGAAGCGGCGGGCGATGAAAAATTCCTCGCCTACGAGCAGTTGGATTTCACGCATATCTGGACGTTCACGCGCCTCGGGCATGAAGCGTATCCGGCCGTGATTTGCCGCGAGCTCAAGGATGGCGAGCAGGGTCTCGAGGTGAAAATGGAGTTCGCCTGCGGCGGTCCGCGCAGCGCATGCACGCGGCTCTATAACGATTTCCTGCTGCTGAACGCGCAGATGAAAGCCAACGCCAAAAAACCGCACTAGGTCTGTGGGGAGGCGGTCCGCCGCTAGCCCTTAAGTCCCTCAAACAGAACAAAAAATACGTCTTTAAGGCCCTCTCCGCCGGCCTTCCGTGTGGACTGGACTATAAATTAGAATGATTCTAGACTAATTCTAACATACGTTGTTTTTGTTTCCCCCTCGCCACCAACAACCTCAGCTCAAAGGGAGATTGAGATGTCTGAATCTGGATGCCCCTTCGGCCATGGCCGATCCGTCGCCAGCCGGCGCGACGTTCTAACCGCCACCACCGTTATCGCTGCGGCGGCGGCGGCACCGACGGCGGCCGCCGCGGCCGCCGCGACTTCGACCGCTGCGCCCGTTGCGGGCGGTAAGCTGCCGAGCGGCGCCGTGACGCAAGGCGCCTATCAGTGGTGGCCGAAACAGCTCAATCTCAACATCCTTCATCAGCATGCTCCGGCGTCGAACCCGATGGATGCCGGGTTCAACTACACCGCCGCTTTCAAGAAAATCGATTACGCCGCGCTCAAGAAGGACCTGCGCGATCTGATGACCACCTCGCAGGACTGGTGGCCGGCGGATTGGGGCCACTACGGCGGCCTTTTCATCCGCATGGCCTGGCACAGCGCGGGCACGTATCGCACGGGCGATGGGCGTGGTGGTGGCGGCACGGGCAATCAGCGCTTTTCGCCGCTCAACAGCTGGCCCGACAACGGGAACCTGGACAAGGCGCGTCGCTTGCTGTGGCCGATCAAGCAGAAGTACGGCAACCAGATTTCCTGGGCCGATCTTATGATCCTCACCGGCAACGTCGCGCTCGAGTCCATGGGTTTCAAGACCTTTGGATTCGGTGGCGGTCGCAAGGATATTTGGCAGCCCGAGGAAGACATCTACTGGGGCGCCGAAACCGAATGGCTCGGCAATAAGCGCTACACCGGCGACCGTCAGCTCGAGACTCCGCTGGCCGCCGTGCAGATGGGTCTCATCTATGTGAATCCGGAAGGCCCGGATGGGAAACCGGACCCTGTCGCCTCGGGACGCGACGTGCGTGAAACCTTCGGCCGCATGGGCATGAACGACGAGGAGACCGTTGCGCTCGTTGCCGGTGGCCACACGTTCGGTAAAGCGCATGGCGCCGGTAATCCGAAGTTGGTCGGGCCCGATCCGGAATCCGCGCCGATGGAAACGCAAGGCCTCGGCTGGATCAACAGCTTCGGAACAGGCAAGGGCGTGCATACGACCACCAGCGGCATCGAAGGTGCGTGGAAGCCGAACCCCACCAAGTGGGACAACGGCTACTTCGACATGCTGTTCACCTACGAGTGGGAGCTGACCAAGAGCCCGGCCGGCGCTCACCAGTGGGTGGCCAAGAATGTCCGTCCCGAGCACATGATCCCGGACGCCCATGACCCGTCGAAGAAGTTCCCGCCGATGATGACCACGGCGGACCTCTCGCTGCGCTTCGATCCGGTGTACGAGAAGATTTCGCGCCGTTTCCACAAAGACCCGGCCGCTTTCTCCGACGCCTTTGCCCGCGCGTGGTTCAAGCTGACTCATCGCGACATGGGTCCGAAGATCCGCTACCTCGGCCCTGAAGTGCCCAAGGAAGACTTGGTATGGCAGGATCCGTTGCCGGCCGTCGATCATCCGTTGATCGACGCAAAGGACGCCGCGAACCTCAAGGCGAAGATTCTCGCCAGCGGCCTGTCGGTGACCGAACTCGTCTCGGCGGCGTGGGCGTCCGCGTCATCGTTCCGCGGGTCGGACAAACGCGGCGGCGCCAACGGCGCGCGCGTGCGTCTTGCACCGCAGAAGGACTGGGAAGCCAACCAGCCGGCGCAACTCGCCAAGACGCTCGCCAAGCTGGAAGGCCTCCAGGCGGAGTTCAATAAAGGCGGCGCCAAGAAAGTCTCGCTCGCGGATCTGATCGTCCTCGGCGGGTGCGCCGCGGTCGAACAGGCTGCGAAGGCCGCGGGTCATACGGTCACGGTGCCTTTTACGCCGGGCCGCGTCGATGCCACGCAGCAGCAGACCGACCTCGAAGCCTTCAAGGTCATGGAACCGCAGGCCGACGGCTTCCGGAACTTCCAGACCAAGGCTTACACGGTGCCGGCGGAAGAACTGCTTCTCGATAAGGCGCAACTGCTGACCTTGAGCGCGCCTGAGATGACCGTCCTCGTCGGAGGCCTGCGTGTGCTCGGCGCCAACACGGACGGCGCCAAGCACGGCGTGTTCACCAACCGCCCGGGCCAACTGACGAACGACTTCTTCGTCAACCTTCTGGACATCGGCACGACCTGGCGTCCGCTGAACGACCGCGCCGAAGTCTTCGAAGGCCGCGATCGCAAGTCGGGTGCCGCGAAGTGGACGGCGACGCGTGTCGATCTGATCTTCGGCTCCAACTCGCAACTGCGTGCGCTCAGCGAGGTCTATGCCCAGAACGACGCCAAGGAGAAGTTCGTGCGCGACTTCGTCGCCGCATGGACCAAGGTGATGATGTTGGATCGTTTCGATCTCGCATAAGCGGACAGGTCGGTCTGGCGCCGGCGATGGCCGGACGACCTGACGCCGATAACAGATCGGGCTCCGGTTTCCCTCGAAGCCGGAGCCCGATTTGCGCTCGCGCCTCCCGGCGCGACAGCCCCCGGTGAAGTTCCTTATGGGGCGCCTTCGGATAAATCGTGGGCGTATGCGCGCGCGCCTCACCACCTCGCCGCGTTCATGTGGAGAGGCTGTGCCGGGACCGGGAGTCGCGGAAAATTGGATGCGGTGTGTATATACGGGCACGCGAGCTGATACGCCCGCGTGCCCGGAAAATGGCCTATCGCTTGTCGCGGCCCGGCAGCAACTTCATGATGGGTGACGGCGGCGGCGGCATTTCCGCGTGATCGACCAATTCGATCTTGAAGAAGATATCCTTGGTCGCGAGGGGATGGCCGACGGCGCCGTAAGCCATCTGGGATGGCACATAAACCAGCCATTCGTCGCCGGGCTTCATCATCATCACGGCCGATACGAATCCCGGAATCAGCGCGCGGAGCGGATAGATGGTCGCGTTGTCCGCCTCTTTGCCATAGGAGGTGTCGAAGATCTCGCCGTCGAGATAGCTGCCTTCATAGCGCACTTTGATGGCGCTGGAGCGCGAGGGATGCGCGCCGCTGGCGGGGCCGGTTTTCAGCACCTTGTAGCTGGTCGCGGGGATGGCGATGGCGGGAGCCTTGGCCGCGGGCTTTCCCGACGCTTCAAAGAGTTCTTTGTTGGCGGCCGCGCGTGCCGCCTTGCCGGCGTCCTGAGCGGCGGCGGGGACGGCGAAGGCAACAGCGATCACGAGTGCGTAGAAACGAAGTGTGCGGTTCATGTCAGAAGACTCCCCCTCGAGTTAAGCTTTCAACACCAAATCCAAATCGGAAACTTCCTTCGCGATCGGGCTTTCGGGCTTCGAGCCCGTGTAAGCCATCAGCGTCAAGACTTCCTCCATCGACGCGCGGCCGCCCTTCTTGCTGATGAAGGCGGCCTTCACCACGGCGATGGCCGGCATATCCTTGGCGGTCTCGAATTTGTGGAGCAGGTAGAGATACTTGTCGTCCCAGGTGAGGACGCTGGTGGAGACCGTGAATTTCTCGAACAGCCAGATGGGCCGGCGAAAACGGAAGGTCGATGATCCGAGCACAGGGAAATAGCCCGCCGCGCGCAGGCGGCTAAAAGCGCCGTTCCGGATCATGAAGCTGACCCGCGACAAATCGCCGAAGCTCGAATAACGCGAGTTCGTCATATGCATGAAGATATCGAGATCGGTGGGCAGGCACCGGAAGGCGAGCTTGTGCTCGCCCATGACATCCGCCCGCGCGCCGAATCGCGCGGCGATGAACATCCAGATCATGCGCCAGATCAGGTTCATGCGCCGCGCCCGGCCGCCGGTGGTGCTAAGCCGCCACCGCCGCGCTGAACAGCTCGTCCTCGAGGTCCATGATGGTCTCGCCGCCGGCGAGAATCGTCGACAGAAGCGCGCCGGTCTGAGGCAAAAGCTTCGTCATATAGAACCGCGCCGTCTTGATCTTGCCCTTGTAGAAACCCGTGGGGTCGTCGCCTTCCTTGCTGAAGGCGAGCTTCGCCATCTTCGCCCACATGTAGCCGACCGAGACATAACTGAGCAGTTTCAGAAGGTCGCTCGATGCCGCGCCGGCTTCGTTGGGATTGCTGAGGCCCTTTTGCGCCACCGCGCCGACAGCCTGTTGCAGGCGGCCGAAAGCCTTGGCGAGGTTCAGCACGATCTCTTCCATTTTCGGATCCGCGGCGTTCTCTTCGATGAAGGCCTGCACGGGATGGAAGAAGGCACGCATGTAACGGCCGTAGTGCGCGGTCATCTTGCGGCCAACGAGGTCCAGGGCCTGGATGCCGTTCGTGCCTTCGTAGATCTGCGTGATGCGCGCATCGCGCACATACTGCTCCATGCCGTGCTCACGGATATAGCCGTGCCCGCCATAGATCTGCACGCCGATGTTGGCGTTGTCGAAACCGATATCGGTACCGAAGGCTTTGACCACCGGCGTCAGGAACTGGATCAGGTCGTCGTGCCGCGTACGTTCTTCCTCGGTCGCGGCTTTTTCCGCCAGGTCCTGGCTGGTGGACACCCACATCACGAGCGCGCGCATACCCTCGGTCAGGGCCTTCATGGTGAGAAGGTTCTTGCGCACGTCCGGATGCACGATCAGCGGGTCAGCCGGCTTTTCCGGGAACTTCGCGCCCTTGAGCGCGCGGCCTTGCAGACGCTCACGAGCATAAAGCAGGCCGCCCTGATAGGCGGCTTCCGACAGGCCCAGGCCCTGCACGCCTACACCGAGGCGGGCCGTATTCATCATGGCGAACATGGCGCGCATGCCCTTGTGCTTCTCGCCCACGAGCCAGCCTTTGGCGTTGTCGAAGTTGATGACGCAAGTGGCCGACGCCTTGATGCCCATCTTGTGCTCGATGGAGCCGCAGGACGCGCCGTTGCGCGGGCCCACGCTGCCATCGGCCTTGGGCAGGAACTTCGGGCAGATGAAAAGACTGATGCCCTTGATGCCCGGCGGTGCGTCGGGAAGGCGCGCGAGCACCAGGTGCACGATGTTCTGCGTCAGGTCATGTTCGCCGGCGGAGATGAAAATCTTGGTGCCGGTGAGGTTGTAGCTGCCGTCGGCTTGCGGGTCGGCCTTCGTGCGCACAAGGCCGAGATCCGTGCCGCACTGCGGCTCGGTGAGGCACATGGTGCCGCTCCATGAGCCGTCCGCGAACTTCGGCAGATAGAGCTGCTTCTGGTCTTCCGTGCCGTAAAGCTTGAGGGCGTTGTAGGCGCCGTGGGTCAGGCCAGGGTACATGCCAAACGACATGTTGGCCGAACAGATCATCTCCTCGACCAGCATGTTCAGCGCTTTCGGAGCGCCCTGGCCGCCGTATTCCTGGTGAGCGCCGAGGCCGGTCCAGCCGCCCGCGGTGAACTGATCGTAGGCGTCCTTGAAGCCCTTCGGCGTGCGGACCACGCCGTTTTCGAAGGTGCAGCCTTCCTCGTCACCCGAACGATTGATCGGGAACAGAACCTCCTGCGAGATCTTCGCCGCTTCTTCGAGCACGGCGTCCACCACATCGGGGCTGAAGTCGCCGTAACCCGGAAGCTTTTGCAAGTCGTCGCCATTGAACAGTTCGCGGTACACGAACTTCATGTCGCGCAAGGGGGCGGTGTAGACGGCCATGGTCTATCTCCTCACTTCCGTTCCAAGACGATGTCGTTGGTAATCTGCCAAACACGGTTTGAATCTCTCACCGCGGCGCGGATCAGGAACCTGTCCGGATCCTTCGCCTGTCCGGCGAGCTGGTCTTCCTTGATCATGGGATCGCCTTCGAACCAGAACTCGAAGACGCGCGGCTGAAAGCCCTCGGCTTGCACAACGAAATGGACATGCGCGGGCAAGGTCAGGCCCGGATAGGCCGCCGGACGCACGCCGCCGTACACGTAACGCCCGACCGCATCGCTGCGCATGTAGGCGAATAGGCGCGGGCTTTCGCCGCCGAAGCCGGGGCGTGGTTCGGTGTTGTTGTAACGGCCGTCCGCGTCGGTGTGATAAATGTAAACCGATGCATTCGGGATCGGCTTCTTGCTCTTGTCCATGACGACGCCGCGCACGACCATGCGGTCGCCTTTCTCGCTCTTCGGCGTGTTTGAGATGAAGAACGAAGAGCCCTCCGGCGCTTTGTATTTCTCGAAAAAAGCGTCATCTTCCCCAGGACGCGGAGCGGCGTGCACCGGCAACGCGGCGACGAGCGCGGCGAGCGGGAGATACATAAGAACGTTACGGCGCGTGGTCATTTATTCTTTCGTCTTCTCTATCCGTCATCGCCCGGTTTAACCGGGCGATCCATCTCCCATTCCGTGCGGATGGAGCATGGATGCCCCGGTCAAACCGGGGCGCGACAACAAGTTAGTTACGCAAGGGCTTGCCCGTATCGAGCATGTGTTCCATGCGCGCGAGCGTGTTGGGGTTCTTCGCGAGTTCCAGGAAGGCGTTGCGCTCAAGCTTGAGTATATCCTTCTCGGTGAGCTCGTCCTTGAAGTCCGTATTGCCGCCTGTCAGCACGTTCGCCAGAGCCAGCGACACGGTCTGGTCGTGTGGCGTGACCTTGCCTTGCAGCGTGAGGCCCTGCAGCGCGACCTTGAGCGCCGCGACGCCGCCCGCGCCCGGAAGCGAGATCGTCTCTTCCTTCGGCGGCGTGTAGTTCTCGGCGAGTTTCAGGACTTTCGCTTTCGCATCGGCCAGGAGACGGTCGCGGTTCATGCTGATGCCGTCGTCCTTGCGCAGGATGCCCATTTCCTTGGCTTCGAAGGCCGATTTCGCTACCTGCGCGGTGCCGATCATTTCAAACGCCTTTGCGACGGCCGGGATCGGGCCTTTCGGCAGCTTGGGATCCTTCTTGAAGCGCAGCAGCATCTCTTTACAGCCACCCCAAGCCGGGATCACGCCGACGCCGACTTCCACGAGGCCGGTGTACGTCTCCGCGTACGCCTGGATAGCGGCGCTGTGCAGAAGAATTTCACAGCCGCCGCCAAGCGCCATGCCGAGCGGCGCGGTGACCACCGGGAAGGGAGCGTGCTTCAGCTGCATGTAGGTCTTTTGACCGTCTTCGATCTGGGTTTCGATTTCGCTGTAGATGGCGATGTTGGCCGCAAACAGCATGAGCCCGATGTTGGCGCCGACGGAGAAGTTCGGGCCCTCGTTGTGGATCACGAGGCCTTTCCACTTCTTATCGTTCTTGAACAGTTTCAGAACGTCCTTGTAGCCCTGCATCGTCATGGGATCGAGGCTGTTGGCGCGCGAGGTGAATTCGAAGCACGCCACGCCGTCGCCGAGGTCCCACACTTTCGCGGAAGGATTCTTGATGATCGGCGTCGCGCCACGTTTGACGTCCGAAAGGCGCAGAACGCCCGGCGCGCGGACGACCTCTTTGTAGTCGCCGTCGACCGTCAGATATTTGAGGGACTTGCCGTCGATTTTGTAGAAGCCGCCTTTTTCCGCGGCGAGCTTCAGGAGCGGCGGCACGGTCATCTTCTCCGCGGCCAGCTTGTCGGCGAACCACTTTGCCCCCAGTTGGTCGATGAGTTCGAACGGTCCGGTCTTCCAGCCGTAGCCGTCCTTCATCGCTTCATCGACATCGACGATGATGTCGGCGATTTCGGGCACAAGCGCGGCGGTATAGGTAAGGCCCTTGCTTGCGAGTTTCCAAGCATATTGGCCGCCCTTGTCGGTATGTTCGACGACGCCTTTGAGCCCGTCTTTTTTGCCGGCATCGACGCTTTCGAGGCTCGATTTCACGCTCGGCCCATATTCGCCGGTCTTGAGGTTGATGCTTTCCTTGATCTTGGCCGCGCCGTCCTTGCGCAGACGATAGAAGCCGCCCGGGCCTTTGCGGCCGATCCAGCCGTTCTTCAGCATCGTCGTCACCACCGGAACTTCACCGGAGATGGCGACATACGGATCGGTCTTGGGCAACAACGAGAGCATGGACTTCGTGAGGTGCGGCATCAGGTCGATACCGATCAGGTCCAGAAGGCCGAACACGCCGGTCTTCGGGATCCCAAACGGGCGCGAGCCCACGGCGTCGGCTTCGTCGATGGAAAGGCCGAGGTTCAACGCTTCGACCACCGCATTCTGCATCCAATAGATGCCGATGCGGTTGCCGATGAATCCCGGGGTGTCTTTCGCGATGACGACGCCCTTACCCAGGCGAATGTCGCCGAAGTCGCGCACCATCTGGAGCGCGTCTTTACGCGTCTTCGGGCCGCCCACGATTTCCAGGAGGCGCATGTAGCGCGGTGGATTGAAGAAGTGGGTGATCATGAAATCCGGGATCATGCTCTCAGGCATTCCGGCGGTCAGCTCCTTCAGCGGGATCGTCGAGGTGTTGGATGACACCACCGAGCCCTTCTTCCGGTGCTTCTCGACCTTCTTGTACAGGTCTTGCTTGATGTCGAGGCGCTCGATGACCGCTTCGACGATCCAATCGCAATCGGCGAGCAGATCGAGATTGTCCTCGAGGTTCCCCGTCGTGATCAGGTTCGCGTTCCGCTTGGACATGAACGGCGCCGGGTCCGCCTTCTGGAGCTTCGCGACGGCACCTTCCGCAATAGCATTCCGGTTGGCGCCATCCTTCGGAACGATATCGAGGAGTACGACGGGCACGCCCGCATTCGTGATGTGGGCGGCGATGCCTGCGCCCATCACACCCGCGCCGATGACGGCGGCTTTTTTGATCTCAGCCATGGGCCGAAACTCCCTTAAAGGGCTTCGAGGACAGTGGCGATACCTTGCCCGCCGCCGATGCACATGCTGGCGAGGGCGTATTTCTTCTTCTCGCGCTGAAGGAGCGCGGCGGCCTTGCCGGTGATGCGGCCGCCCGAGGCGCCAAGCGGATGACCCATGGCGAGCGCGCCGCCGTCGATGTTGGTTTTCGCCGGGTCAAGCCCGAGCTCCTGCATCACCGACATCGCTTGCGCGGCGAAAGCTTCGTTGAGTTCGATGAGGTCGATGTCGCCGATCTTGAGGCCGGCGCGCAGCAGGGCCTTCTGCACAGCCGGGACCGGGCCGATGCCCATGATTTCCGGCGCACAGCCCGCCACGGCGATCGACTTGATGCGCGCGAGCGGCTTCAGATTGTTCTTCGCGGCGTATTGTTCGCTGCACACCAGCACGGCCGAGGCGCCGTCGGTGAGGGGTGAGGACGTGCCGGCCGTGACCGAGCCGGTTTCTTTGAACGCCGGCTTCAAACCCGCGAGGGCTTCGAGGTTCGTATCGGGGCGGATGCAGCCGTCGGTATCGACCATGCCGCCTTCGCCTTTTACGGGAACGATCTCATCCTTGAACTTGCCGGCGGCCTGGGCTTTGGCGGCGCGCTGGTGGCTTTCCATCGCGAAGGCTTCCTGCTTGGCGCGCGGGATCTGGTACTTCTGCGCCAGGTTCTCGGCGGTTTCACCCATGCCGATGTAAGCGGCGTGACCGGCGTCGACCAGGATCGGGTTCGGCATGAAATTGTAACCGCCCATGGGGACACGGCTCATGCTTTCGACACCGGCGGCGATGAAGGCGTCGCCCGCGCCCATCATGATCGAACCGGCCGCTTGATGGATGGTCTGCATGGACGACCCGCAGAAGCGGTTCACGGTATCGCCCGCGACGCTGTTGGGAAGTCCGGCCAGGAAGCCGACGATGCGGCCCATGTTCATACCTTGCTCGCCCTCGGGGAACGCGCAGCCCAGGGCGATGTCCTCGATATCGGCAGGGTTCACCTTCGTGCGTTCCACGAGGCTCTTGATGACGGCGGCCGCCAGATCGTCGGGGCGCGTCTTCTTGAGCGCGCCTTTGTTGGCGAGCGTGAAGGGTGAGCGGGCGTAACCGCAGATGACGACGTTGGTCATGGCTTTGTTCCCTTTGCCTATGTCTTTGCGTGAACGGGTTCAGTCGCCGGACTTGGCGGCCTCTTCCTGTTTCAATTCCTTTTTTGAAAGCTTGCCGATGAGTGTTTTCGGCAGAACATCTCTGAATTCATATTGGGCTGGCTGTTCGATCTTCGAGAGCTTCTCTTTCAGGAACTCGCGAATTTCGGTTTCGCTCAGCGTCATGCCGTCGCGCACCTTGATAAAGGCTTTCGGCGCCTGGCCGCGGTAGGGATCTGCCACGCCAATCACCGTGACTTCCTCGACCGCCGGATGCAGGTGAATGGCTTCCTCGACCATGCGCGGGTAAATCTTGTAGCCCGACGCGTTGATCATGTCCTTGATGCGGTCGACGATGAAGACGTAGCCGTCCTCGTCGATGTAACCGACATCGCCCGTATGGAACGCGCCGTTCTTCATGACGGCGGCGGTGTCGTCGGGGCGATTCCAATAGCCCTTCATGACCTGCGGGCCACGGACGCAAATCTCGCCTTTCTCGCCGATACCGAGCACGCGATCGTCGTCGAGGGCGCGGATCTCGATGATCGTATTCGGCATCGGCAATCCCACCGAGCCGGCCTTGTTGATCCCGTGCGTGGGGTTGGTGCAGACCACGGGCGAGGTCTCGGAAAGGCCGTAGCCTTCGACCACCACGCAGCCGCTGCTTTCTTCGAACTCGTGCTTTACTTCAACCGGCAGGGGCGCGCCGCCGGAGATACACAGCTTCAGCGATGTCAGATCGTAGTTCTTGGACAGGGGTGAGGTGTTGATCGCCGTGAAGATGGTCGGCACAGCGGGAAATACGGTCGGCTTCTTCTTGTCGATCTTCTTGAGCGCGTCCTTAAGCTCAAATCGCGGCATCATGATGATTTCGGCGCCAAGATCCATGGCGCAAAGCAACGCGACCGTCATGGCGAAAACATGGAAGAAGGGCAGGGCCGCCAGAAATTTCTCATGCCCATAGACAGGGCTGCCGTGCCAACGCGACACCATGCGGGCGTTGGCGGTGATGTTGGCGTGGGTGAGCATCGCGCCTTTGGGAAGTCCTGTCGTGCCGCCGGTGTACTGAAGCACCGCGACATCTTCCTTGGGATCGATGGGCACCCGTTCATGCGTGCCGTCGTTGTCGACGAGCTCTTCCCACCAAACTTGGCGATCGTCTTCCTCGACATTCGCCACGGTCGAGCGGCGGAAAAGGTTGAACAGAACGGCTGTGCCCAGCGGCAGCGCTTCCGTCATCGAACACACGACCAACTTACGGATGTTGGTGTTGTTGAGCAGCGTGCGCGCCTTGGGGTACATCGCGGTCAGATCCATGGTCACCAGGATCTCCGCGCCGGAATCTTTCACCATGACTTCCAGCTCGCGTACGGCGTACAGCGGATTCATGTTGACCACGATGCCGCCCGCCATCAGCACGCCGAAATAGGCCGCGATGTAATAAGGGGTGTTGGGGAGCAAAAGGCCCACGCGCGTGCCCTTGGTTACCCCGAGCTTCTGGAATCCTTTCGCGGCCTGTGCCGCCAGCGCGGCGGTTTCCGCGTAAGTCCAATGTTTACCGAAGAAGTCCATGGCTGGACGATTGGCGAACTTCGCCGCCGCATCGTGCAGGATATTGAAGACCGGTGCAGCGGGCAGCGGCATGTCCCAGGGCGCGAAGGTGGGATAGCTCTTCAGCCATGGATGACTCGCCCCTTGCGATGAACCGTCTGCGTTCATACGGCGGTCCCGGCCCTACTTGTCGAGGAGGCTGGAAAGTTTTAGCGCGATGCCCTTGGAGCCGAACACCTTCAGCTTCCCAAGGGTAAAGGCGACCATCGGATTCAGATCGCCGTTCACGAGCTTCACAAGGTTGTCGCTCGAAAGCACCAACGTCGTCTCGGCCTCGTCGCTGTCCGGATTCGGCGTGATCTTGACCTCGCCGCCGGTGGTATCGAGCAGGATTTTCCCCTCATCTCCCAAGTCGAAAAGGACGGCGTGATTCAACTCTTTGAGCTTATCGGCTTGCGCCGACATCTCGCCGACCAGATCATCCAGGCTCATACCGACCTCCCCGGGGCTTTTATCCCCCATTGTCCTTTACTCCCGGCCCGCCGGGAACCCCAATTTCCGGTTTATCTTTTTTCTTCAACACATTCCGCCCGCTTTTGTCCTCGGTCAAAGGAAGAAACGCGCGGTTGGGGTAAGGGATGGGGCCATATTGGCTGTAAGGCTTGGAAAGTCCAACTTTATCATGGCTTTAATTGACCAGTACGGGCTTACGGGATAGCTTGGCCGAAACGAGGGCCTCTATGACTTTTGTCGGTTTTATGAAGTGGTTACCGAGCTGCGGCCTTCGGTCAGGACAGGGATGGGATGTCTGACATAGCGTCCACGCCAGCAGCGGCCGACGGTGGAGCAGGCGGTGTGCGCCTGAAGGATTTGCGCGCCCTCGTTCAAGATATGGGCCAGTGGCGTCAGGCGCCCGAGGCGGGAGTAAATCTCGTAATAGTAAGTGTCGCGGCGGCGCTCCCGGAGACCAAGCGCACGCCCGCGCTGGTCGCGCAGATCGGCGAAGGCATGGCGGCAATCGGCGCCAAGCGTCACGGGCATACCTATCAGGTTTCCGCGTCGGATTTCGGGATCCTCGCCAAGGTCACCGAAACCGCGCTCATCGGCCTGGTCCGCGATCTCAAGGTCGAGATGTTGCGGACGATCGAACGGAACTTCCCGGGCAGCTTCGGCAGCATCGACCAAAGCCGCCTCGTGCTTTCGTATGATCTCGTCAACAACTACCGTTCTGCGGCGGACCGCGTCGCCAAATACGCCGAGGTCGCCCAGCGTAACACCGCCGAGCCGGACGAAGGTAACAAACAGCTTCGTCCGCTCACCACGAACGATATCAAAAACGTGATGAAGGCGTATGAGAAGTTCGGCACGGAGAAATTCATCAAGGCGTTCGTGCGCGATCAGGATATCTGCATGCATGTGCCCGGCCGGCCGACCGAACGGGTGCTGACCGAGTATTTCATCAGCATGGACCTGCTGCGCAAACCACTGTTCGTCGACGTCGAAATGCGTGGTTCCGGGCGCTTATTCAATGAATTCACGCTCGTGCTCGACCAGATCCTTCTGCAGGCTTTCGAGGCGATGCATACGAAGGGTGGGCGCTGCTCGGTCAACCTCAACGTTGAAAGTGTTTTCACCGAGCAGTTCGAGAACTTCATCGAGCGCATGCCCGAAGCGGTCCTCAAGGATGTGGTGTTCGAATTCCGCCAGTCCAACATCGTCGAGAACTTCGACGAGTTCCAGGTCGCGCGCGGCCTCATTAAATCGAAGGGCGCCACCATCGCGGTCGACCAGATATTCCCGCAGACCGTCGGTCTGGTGGATCTCGACTATATCGGCGCGAGTATCGCGAAGATCCACTGGCGCAACGGCGCCGAGGATGTCCTCAAGGAACGCGAGCGCGCGGTGAAATACCTCATCGACTGTAACGTGCTGCCGGTCCTGATCCGCGTCGACAACGAGCGCGCCCTTGAAGTCGGCGCCCGGATGGGAATCAACCTGTTCCAGGGCTTCTTGATCGACGACATGCTCAAGAAAGCCGCGCAATAGGGCTGCATAAAGCCTCGTCCCGCGCTATACGGCTTCTATGCGTATTCAGGCGAAGCTCTTTATCCTGCTTCTGGTCATCGGCCTTATTCCGCTGGCGGCTTTGTCGTGGCGCAGCGAGCAGGCGATGCAGAGCCTGGGGCGGGCGATTGCCGGCGCTGGTAAGACCGCCGCGGTCAGCGAAATGCAGACGCAGTTGCTGCAGGCGGTCGCGACCTCCTCGGACTTGATGGAGGCGCAGCGGCGTCAAGTCGAACTCGCCTTGCGTCTCCTGGCGCGCGAGGTCGAGAACCGTTTGGCCGGCGCGCCGCCCGTGGGTGACATCCCGCTCTATTTCCATACGGATTTTGATTCCTCGAAGACGTGGCCGCCCGGCGCGGAGCTCGCGATAGATCATGCGATCGCCTCCGCCACGGGCGAGTTGCAGGCCATCCCGATTTCACGCGCGCATCAGTCCTTCCTGATACCGCCCGGGGTTGAACCTGGCGCCGTGCGGCCGTTGATGCGCCGCTTGGCAGGGATGGACGATCTCTATCGGCGTCTGGAGCGTGACAATCCGGGGCTCTTCTATTGGCAGTACATCACCCTCGAAGACGGCGTGCATACGTCTTTCCCGGGACACGGGGGGTATCCACCCGCCTATGATCCGCGCCAGCGTGAATGGTACGCAAATACGCGTAACGCCGAGGACGTCGTCTGGAATCCACCGCTGCTGGATGCTTCCACGCGGCGTCTCCTGCTGACTGCGACCATGCCGATCCGCGGCGACGAGAATGCCTTTGCCGGCGTGGCGGCCATCGACGTCGATGTCCTGTCTTTCCTCGACTCCGCGCACGCGAGGGCGCGTCTCGGGTCCGGTGCGGAAAGTTACATCGTGCAGCTGATCGACGCTGAAGGACACGCCTATGTCCAAGGCAAGAGCGCAGGCACGCCGTCCCTGCGGGTGATCGCCTCCAGTCTGTATCGCGATACCGGGATCGCCTGGGACGCGCGCCCTGAAACCCCGGCGCTTGAGGCTGACAAAAGCATCATCGGACGCATTACCGCCGATCTGGCGGTTGGACGCGACGGCATTCAGCGCGGGGTTCACCGTGGCCGCGAAGCGCTGTGGGTTTATGGAGGGCTCGAGAATCTCGGCTCGACGCTCCTCTACATCGTGCCGGTCGATGACATCGAGGTCGTGGCGGAAAAGGCGCAGGACAATGTGCGGCAAGCCGTGCTCGACGAGGTCCGGCTCGCGGGCATCGCCTCCATCGCGCTTGTCGTCATGATCGCGGGCCTTGCGGCGCTTGCGGCCCGCACCATCACAGGCCCCTTGCGTGAACTCGCGGCGACGGCCGAAGGACTGGCGCGCGGGAACCTCGAGGCCCGGGCCGACGTCGGCAGTCGCGATGAAGTGGGCGACCTCGCGATGGTTTTCAATGCGATGGTGCCGGAACTGCGTAGCCATATTCAGGTGAAGGAATCGCTCACTCTGGCGCGCGAAGTACAACAAAAACTGTTGCCCGAGGCCGCGCCGCGCATCGCCGGTTTCGACATTGCCGGGCGCAGTGTCTATCACGATGCCGTCGGCGGCGATTACTACGACTTCATCCCTTTGCGCGGCGACGGCGGCCGCGAGCGGCTGGGGCTGGTCGTGGGAGATGTGTCGGGCCACGGCATCGTCGCGGCCCTGACGATGACCTCGGTGCGCGCGCTGCTACGTAGTTTCGCCAAGGAGGATACGGCGCTTCAGCCCGTCATGCGCGCCGTGAACCGCCACGTCGCGGCCGATTCCGCGGCAGGCCGTTTCGTGACCCTCGTGTATCTCGTGCTGGAGCCGGAGACACGCCGCCTGCGGTGGATCAGCGCGGGACACGGCCCGTTGTTATTCTTCGACCGCGCAACGCGGGAATTTGAAGAGCTCGCGGCTCAGGACATTCCACTTGGCGTAAACCCAGACTGGTTGTTCCATGAGAACGACCGCAGCGATTGGCCGGCGGGCGGTATGCTGATCTTAGGCACGGACGGCATTTGGGAAACGCGCAACCCGGCGGGGGACGCCTTTGGAAAAGAGGGCCTGATGGATGTGATCCGCGCGAACTCGCACCTTCCCGCGGCCCAAATCTGCGATGCCGTCGTCGATGCGCTGACCGCGTTCTCCGGCGGTATCGTGCAGAACGACGATGTCACCCTCGTCGTCGTGAAGTTCCCCGAAACGGCGGTCTAACCGATCATCACCAGCGGCAACCCCGCCGCGATGACGGTGATTCCCGCGACTTTGGCGACCGTCAGCGGTTCGCGGAATTGCGTACGGCCCAGGATCAGCGATCCCAACAGTCCCACCGTTCGCTTGAGGACCTCGATGAGCGCCACCATCGCCATGGAATAGGCGATGAGCTGGACGATGTAGCCAAGCGCGCCTGCGACGGCCGAGCCGCTGACCGGCGCTATTGCGCCGGGCGGCGGTCTCAAAAAAGCTGGGCGGCGCCAGAGCACCCATACCAAAAGGAGTGCCCAGATCGCGGCGACCTGGATCAGGCTGTGCATTCCCGGCGAGGTGTACCCAAGGCAGATTTTGTCGATCGCAGGTGTCGCCGACCACAAAAGCACGACCGCCAGCATGGGGGCCGTCCCTTTTTCGGCGCGTAGCATCTGCCACGCCGCGCCAATCCCCGGTTTGGCGGAGGGCGGTTGGAACAAAGTGAAGAGGCCGGCCGCGATCAGCAAAAGACCTGCATCCTGCGCCGGTGTCGGCCATTCACCGAGTGTCAAACCGCCGAAAAGCAAAGCCACGACCGGCACGAGGGCGAGAAGCGGCACCATCAGGCTCAACGGCGAGCGGCGGATGGCGACAATGAAAAGAAGGTTCGCCCCGAGACCGAAGGCAACGTCCACGACGCCGGGCAGAACGTAGCCGGGCGCGATATCGCGCTCACCCGTCCACAGCACCCATGCCGCAAGCACCGGGATCTGGCCGCCGATATAGTAAAAGAGGATCGTCTCGGACGGACAGGACGCGGGCGCCGCCTTGCGGAACATGTCGGCCGCGGAATAAAGAACGCCGCATCCGAGGCCGAGCAGGAGCGCAGGCAGGCTAAGCGCGAGCATCGCGCCCCCGTCCGGCGGTCTTTTCCCGCCATTGACCCGTCATCCGGTAAACTCCATCTTGGCCGGCACCAAAGGCCGGTGCGCCCAGTCCGAGTATAAGCAGAGTCCATGTCCGAACCTGTTCGTCATTTTTTCGACCGTCTGAAGTCGTTGTGGGCGTCGGCTTCGAACGTGGACCTTCAGACGACATTCACGCGGGCGGCGCCGTGGATCGTCGCGACGTTCCTGTTCATTTTCATCGTCTATTATCCGCTCGGCATGCTCGTCTTCAACGAGATCGACGACAATCTCGACGTGGCGCCGGCGCCGCAATACAGCGTGGCCGGCGGAAGCCAGGCGGTGGCGATCGTAGCGACCATCACCATGCGCGAGGCCGACCGCTGGATCGCCAATAAGCCGTTCTGGCATCCGTCCGCGCCGCTCGACAACACCCCCAACTATCAGCTCGGCGTCATGTATGCCGTTTCGCGCTTTGCCCTCGAGCTCGGTGATCATCTGGGGCGTGTGCGCGGCTCCAGCGCCATCGATGAGAATGTCGACCGCGCTGCGGGACTGCTCAAATACGATGGCCGGATTTGGTACTGGGGGCAGGGCAATATCTGGCCGGATGCGAAAGCGGAAACGCAGTACAAGCGGGGCGTCGATGCCTTGATGCTCTACAACCGCGACCTCGCCGCGGGTAAGGCGACCTATGAACGGCGCGCGGACAATCTCATCGTCCTGTTGGATCGCATCGCGTCGGACCTTGGGTCCGCCAGCGCGATCATCGAGGCGCGTGTGGGCGCGGCGGGCGGCCACTTTGATTCCGAGGCCGATGACGTGTTCTTCAATGTTAAGGGCAAGATGTACGGCTATGCCGTTATCCTCAATGCCGTCGGCCAAGACTTCTCGACCGTGATCGAGGATCGGCGCGCCGGCGAGATTTGGACCGAAATGCTGACGTCGATGCGCACGGGCGCCGCAATGGATCCTTTAATCGTCATCAATGGCGCGCAAGACAGCACCTTGTCGCCATCGCATCTCGCCACGCTTGGTTTCTATCTCTTGCGTGCGCGTACCCAGCTTCGTGAGCTCGTCGACACCCTTCAGAAGTAGGACATGGAGGATCTAGATGGCCAAGATTTCGAAATCCGAAGACCAGTGGCGCGCCGAGTTGACGCCCGAACAGTTTCGCGTTCTGCGTCAGAAGGGCACGGAGCGTCCGTTCACAGGTTCTTATAACGACTTCAAGGACGAGGGCACTTTCGTGTGCGCCGGCTGCGGCACGGCACTGTTTGACTCGGCAACGAAGTTTAATTCGGGATCGGGCTGGCCCAGCTTTTACGCGCCCGCCTCGGCTGCGGCGCTGGATCATCACCGCGACACGAGCCATGGCATGGTGCGTGTCGAGATCACCTGCGCCAATTGTGGCGGACATCTCGGCCACGTATTCCCCGATGGTCCTGCGCCGACCGGCGAGCGCTATTGCATCAACTCGGCGTCGCTATCTTTCAAGGGAAAGGCGGACGTTTAGTCGCGCGAGGGTTGGAATGCGGTGCAACCGCACGATTGCGCGACTAGTGCAAAAATGTCGCGTCAACCAAAAAAAATTACAGTGCTTTTAAGGTCGCGCTTGCTCGATTGTAATCGGTAGGTAATGGTTTCCCCCGTCGCGGCGGCTACTCCGGCGTCGCGCTGAACACGAGGGGGGAGGGCTCCAGGTCGCTGACATCGGCTGACCGGGAGTTAAAAAGGGGCGCGGGATACCGCGCCCCTTTTTCGTTGCGGCACGCGCCGTGTTTGTTTGTGGCAAGCACCCTGCGCGAAATGTTTCAGCCGCGGCCGCGATACGTCGGGACGCCCTGGTCGGGCACCCACAGTCCTTGCGGTGGGGCGCCGGTTTGCCAGAACACATCAATCGGGATGCCGCCGCGCGGGTACCAGTAGCCGCCGATGCGTAGCCATTTCGGCGATGTCGCTTCCACGATCCTCTTGGCGATGGTGAGTGTGCAGTCCTCGTGGAACGAGCCATGATTGCGGAAGGAGCCGAGGAACAGCTTCAGCGATTTCGATTCGACGATGGTCTCGTCGGCCACATAATCGATGACGATATGGGCGAAGTCGGGTTGGCCGGTCACGGGGCATAGCGAGGTGAACTCGGGGCAGGTAAAACGGATCAGATAGTCCGTTCCGGCATGCGGGTTTGGGACGGTTTCAAGCACCGCGACATCCGGCGAGGCCGGTAGTGCCGCTTGTCCGCCGAGTTGTGTCAGGTTATCGGATATATCCATAGCGAGCTTCCTTCAAAATATTCCGCACCATAGCACGCGCGCGCCGTATGACACTTCCTCCGCCACCCGCCGAAGACGATCCCACGGATGAAGACGTGGTGGTCTCGCCATGTGTGAGTGTCTGCACTATGGACCGGGCGAGCGGGCTTTGTATCGGCTGCCTCCGGACGATCAAGGAGATCGGCGCCTGGCGCACCATGACCATGGCCGAAAAACGGGCCACCGTGGCGGCTTGCGCCGAGCGCGCCAAAAACGTCGCGCCGCGCGGCAAGGATGGCGCGCCGCTGGAGCCCCTCCCGAACCGATAGATCCTGAGGCGTCGCCGTAAAACTTCTTTGTTCACGGGGAACTTGCGGGGCCTTCCGCCGTTTCATTCTTTAGGACCTCATCTGTTTCTAAAGGAGCCAGCGATGGCAATCGGTCTCGACCGAGAGCTTTGGTCGCTCGTTCACCGCTGTGCCGGTTCCGCCGGTGGAGCCGCGTATGGGCCGCGCCAACCGTTTCAACGCGCGCGACTTGCGCGGGATTGTTGTGAGAACCGTCACCAGCGCGCGGGCTTCCGGCCGCGACTACATGGGACAGAGCCGCGCCGCCGCCGCCGCGGTGATGTCGGTTCGTCCCGACCTTTCGTTCGGCGAAGCGCTCGACGCCGTTATTCGCTTGCGCGAAGTCGATACGTTCTAGGAAGGGCCAGGCGCGCCGCCGCGCCCTGTCTTACGCGCGCCGCCGCGCCTTGCTTAAGCGCGCCGCCGCGCGACGATGAATATCCGGCGCATCGTGAAAATAGTGCGTCCATCCGACTGAGGCGGATACGCCTCTCTCACGGCTGTTGCATAGGCCGCGGTGAAAGCCGCGGCCTCTGTTTTTTCGAGCAGGCTCGTGTACGGCACAAGCGTTGTACCCGACGCCCACGCGGCGACGGGGTCCTCGCCGGTGAGGACATGGCGATAATCGGTTTCCCAAATGTCGATGTCGTCCATAAGCGGGGCGAGCAGTTCGTCGTATTCGCCCGCGGACAACGGCGTGGTCTGGGGATGCGCCTTGGCCAGTGTGTCGCGCCACCGGGGCGACGCGGCGATATCATCGATGCAGGTGTGGTAAGGCGCGCGTTGGCCGAGCGGCATCTGCACCGCGAGAACGCCGCCGGGCATCAGGTTGCGCGCGAGACGCGGAAGGAGCGTTTCATGACTTGGGACCCAATGGAGGGCCGCGTTCGTGAAGATCAGCGCCGCAGGCTGCGAAGCGTTCCACGCGGCGATATTCCCAAGCTCGAAGGTCACGCCTTCTTCGCTGTGTTTGCGGTGCGCGGTCTCGATCATCTCGGGTGAGGAGTCCACGCCGATCACGGTTCGTGCCGGCCAACGCGCCTTTAACTTCACTGTGACGTTGCCGGGACCGCAGCCAAGATCGTAGAGAACGCCTTGATCCGGCGGCGTGATGCGCGGCAACAGATCCGCGACCGGCCGCACGCGATAGGCCGCGAAGTTGAGATAGACGTCCGGTGTCCACGTCATGACGTCGCTCACGGCGACACGCCCCCCGGTGGGTCACCATTGTTCGAGCCTTCATTCGCGGGTTGGTGGATAGGGACGGTTGCAAAAACGGCGCAATTGCCGCCGCGTTCAAGGGCGTCGGCCAATCCCTGGTCCGCGCGGCGCAACATGTCGCCGGCCCACTGGTCCACCGCGTGCATCTCCGCGCAGCCGATCGCGACGGTGAAGTGCAGCTTTTCGCCGCCGAACGCAACGTCCAGTGCCGCAAGATCGCGGCACATGCGGTTAGCCAAGGTGCGCGCGCCCAACGCCGGCGTTTCGGGGAGTAGGCCGAGGAAGCGGCTTGGCGTTAACCGTCCGAAACTGTCGCAGTGGCGCATCACCACGACGCAGTAGCCGGTAAGGACCTGAACGACGGCCGTTGCCGCCGCGCGTCCGTGCGACGCAAGCAGGTGCTCGTACTTTTCGATCTCGATCGTGAAGCAGGAATAAGGTTCGCCGTAACGGCGCGCGCGTGCGAATTCATTTTGAGCAAGCAAGTTGATATGCGCGCGGTTGGAGACGCCGGTGATCTCATCGGACGTGGCGCGCCGCGCCAGCTCGGTTTGCAGCGCCGAGGACTCGCGGTGTGCGTCCTCAATCCTACCGGCGACGAGATATGGCACGAGAAGACCGATGAGCAGGGAGCCCGCGGTGTGGATCACGTCAAATGCGCCTGCCGCGGCGCCGAGAGAAATCGCGCCGGCGATCCCGATGACGCCCATCACGATCAGCGACAGGATGACGCCGCGCCGTCCCGGCGCGATCAACAACATGAGGCCGCCGCCAACCAGGAACATGAACGCGAAGTGGAGCGCGCCGAATGTCGAATCAAGTCGCGCCGCGATGATGATGCTGGAGCTGAAAATCAGGGCGGCGCAGATCGGGACGATCACGCACGGAAAGCGTGCATCTCGCGCGCGCAGCAGAAAAAAGCCGATGGCTTCTGCGATCGCGACCCCGAAGACAGGCATCGCCGGCGCGTATGGGGTCTGATGGAACGTGTACATGAGGCAGATGGAGAAGAACGCGGCCGCAAGCGTGAACCGCTTCCGTTGGGCCTTGAGACCATGCAGGGCCCGTCGCTCTTCTTCCGCGCGCCGGTCAGTCGGCTGAGACAGCACGGATAACGCCTCCTCGCTCAATCCACCCGCCAACACTTTATCACGGCCGCATCGCGTTCACGGCCACACCGCGGTATAATGTTTTGGGTGCGGCGCAATACGTGGTTGGGACCTCTTACTACATACGGCGTAAGTGTCTGGCCGCATTGTTACATACAGTATGTAAGATAGCCTTTCACGTTCCGCGCTGGTCATTCGCAGATGCGTACATCGCCGCGATTCGCCCTAACGCGATAAAATTCCTTATTAGATTTCTAAAATATGACGCGCTTTAACGCGTCTGATATCGCGCCGATAAAAACGGCGCGATATATCGGTTCGCAGTGCAGCGAGCTGCGCGCGTGCATCGATACATCGAGTTTTGCTAGATAAAACAAGTCATCGTCAGGATACGCGCGGAGGGCTGCATGAATAATTCTCGAAGCAAACTATTCATCGATGCGATCTTTTTCTGACGCACGGCATAAGTGACTTGACACAACATTTCACATGCCGTTGGTTACGGGCTTCCCGTGGGATATAAACCAAGGGGATGGATGAGGGGGGTTACAGGGTGGCCGAAAGGGCCAGCCTGCGTGGCTGTGGGGCACTTGCCAAAGTGGGCAATGCCCTGTTAAACCGCGACGCTTTTCGCCCATCGAGATTTTCTGAATTCCGCTAACCCATTTCGAGTGAGCGCATGGAACTTCCTGTTCATCGTACTGAAAAGCCGGCGTCTAACAAACGCACGATCGGTTTCATCGTCGTCATCGCGGTCCACGCGCTGATGCTCTGGGCTCTCACCACTGGTCTTGCGAAGACCATGGTCGATGCTCTTCTTGAACCGATCGAAACGCGCGTGATCGAAGAAGCGCAGCAAATCCCCGAAGCACCGCCGCCGCCGCCGCCCAAGTTCGATGCGCCGCCGCCGGTCGTCATGGATATGCCGGATGTGGTCATCACGCAGGAAGCTGCGCCGACCTCCGCCATCCAGGTCACCAAGAAAGTTGCACCTCCGCCGCCGCCGCCGCCCGCGGACGTTCTGATTCCGCCGCGCACCAATCCGCGCCGCCCGAATGCCGGCGCCGAGGAAATCTATCCGGCCATGTCCAAGCGACTTGGCGAAGAAGGCACGGTCGTCCTTCTGCTCAGCGTGAGCGAAGAAGGCCGCGTCACCGAAGCCAAGATCGACCAGAGCAGCGGTTTCGAACGGCTTGATGAAGCCGCTTCGAAGGAAGCCGTTCGTTCCTGGCGTTTCTTGCCTGGAACGCGCAACGGCAAGCCGGAAGCGATGCAGATGAGAATTAAAGTGACGTTTTCGCTGAAGGGCTAGGACGTCCTAGCCGCTGCAGTAACTTGGACCAATCAAAAGTTTGCGTTTAGTGAGGATCACAACATGAATACCCGTAACACCTTTGTTTCGAAACTCGCGGGCTTGATGTCCGCCGTGGCTCTGGCGGTCGTCCTGTCGGGCGGCATCGCCTATGCCCAGGACGCCGCTGCTCCGGCCGATGCGGCCGCTGCTCCTGCGATGACCGATCCGGCCGCTGCTCCGGCTGACGCCGCTGCCGCTCCGGCTGACGTTGCCGCTGCCCCGGCTGACGGCGCCACCACCACCGCCGACCAGGTCGAAGTGGAAAACCCGTACGGCTTCGCCGCGATGTGGGAACACGGCGATTTCGTCGCCAAGACCGTGCTCTTCATCCTCGTGTTCATGTCGATGGGCACCTGGTACATCACCATCCTGCGTCTGTTCGACACCGCCTCGGTCCTCCGTCAGGCTGATGCCGCTCAGAAGAACTTCTGGACCGCTGGCAGCCTCAAGGAAGGCGTTGCTAAGCTGGACGCCAACAGCGTGTTCCGCACCGTCGTTGAAGACGGCCTGCGCGCTTCCGAACACCACGAAGGCAAGCTGACCGACCAGGTCGACCTGAACGAGTGGGTCACCATGTCGCTGCAGCGTTCGCAGGACGCCATCAACGGCCGTCTCGGTTCTGGCCTGTCGTTCCTCGCCTCGGTCGGCTCGGTCTCTCCGTTCGTCGGTCTGTTCGGCACGGTGTGGGGGATCCTGAACGCCCTCATCTCGATCGGCGTCGCCGGTCAGGTGTCGATCGACCGCGTCGCGGGTCCTCTCGGTGAAGCGCTCATCATGACCGCCATCGGTCTGGCGGTCGCGGTGCCGGCGGTGCTGTTCTACAACCTGCTCGTCGCGCGCAACAAAATCGTCGCGGCTCGCGTCCGTAACTTCGCTTCGGACGTCCATGCTGTGCTGCTGAGCGGTCGTGCCCAGACGCGCCGCGCCTAAGCGCTAACGCGTTCTAGTAGGAGTTATCGATATGGGTATGAGTGTCGGACCCTCCAGTGGTGGGGAAGAACAGGTCAACTCGACGATTAACACGACCCCGCTCGTGGACGTCATGTTGGTGCTGCTCATCATCTTCCTGATTACCGTCCCGGTCGTGACGAAGACGATCGAGCTTAAGCTGCCCGTCATTTCTAACGAAGCGACGCAGACGAAGCCCGAGAACATCATCATCGCCGTCGATAAGGATGGTAAAATCTACTGGAACGACCTCATGGTGAGCCCCGAGACCCTGCTGGAGCGCATGAAGGCCGCGGCCGTTCAAGTGCCACAGCCGGAAGTGCACATCCGTGGCGACCAACAAGCTCGATACGAGTTCATCGGGCGTGTGGTCGCCACCGCACAGCGCGGCGGCATCATGAAGGTTGGCTTCATTACTGATCCGGAGCTTCGGGGCGGCAACTAGCCGCTCCGAGACTTCCTAAGGAGTTTTCGTTATGGGAATGAGCGTAGGTGCAGCAGACGAAGGCGGCGTGATGGTGGAAATGAACACCACTCCGCTGATCGACGTGATGCTTGTGCTGCTGATCATGTTCATCATGAGCTTGCCGGTGCAAACGCACGCCGTGAAGCTGGACATGCCGCGGCCGAACCAGAATACCAATCCGCCGGCGCCGCCGGTGGTGCACACGGTTGAAGTCGACTTCGACGGCACCATCATTTGGGATGGTAACGTTACACAGAACCTGGCCCAGGTGACTCGTTACCTGGCGTCGGTGGCCGCGGGTCAACCGCAGCCGGAAGTTCATCTTCGCCCGCACCGTTTGGCTAAATACGACACGGTTGCAAAAATTCTCGCGATCGCTCAACGCCTTGGCGTTAAGAAGATCGGCTTCGTCGGCAACGAGCAGTTTTTGAACCAGTAACACTAGGTGGTCTTGCCTTGGGCTTTTGGCCCTTGCCATAATAAAGCCTAGGATTTTGGCAAGACTTGCATTGGGGTAGCGAGGGGCGCCACCGGTTAAAAGGACCAGTGGCGTTTCTCTTTTGCTTGTAAGAGGACACTGCAAACATGAAATCGAAAGCTTCTTTGATCGCGTTGTCGCTCATGTTGGCGACAGGATTTGTCGGAGCGGGTGCGATCGTGGCGCCGCAGGGCGCCTTCGCGGCGGAAAAAGCGCCGAGCGTTAAGCCGGCTGTTGGCAAACCGCTGCAGGCCGCTCAGGAATTCCTGAAGAAGAAGCAGTTCAAGGAAGCTGTCGCGAGCGCTGAAGAAGCGGCGGCCGTCAGCGGTAAGAGCGCCTACGAAACGTTCCTCGTGAACGAAATCCTGGCGGTGTCTTACTTCCAGAGCGGCAATTTCGCGAAGGGTACGGCGGCGTGGGAAGCGTCCCTGGCCACCGGGCAAATGACCCCGGAACAGGCGAAAGATCGCGTGAAGCAACTCGCGAGCGTCAACTATCAGGCCAAGAATTACCCGAAGGCCATTGAGTACGCGAACCGCTACATGAAGGAAAACGGCGCGGACGGCGACATGCAGGTCCTCGTCGGTCAGAGCTACTACATCCAAAAGGACTACAAGCAAGCTGCGGAAAATATCCGTACGGCGGTTAAGGGCGCCGAATCCGCCCGCCGCAATCCGGATAAGCAGTGGCTCGAGCTGCTGATGAGCGCCGACTACGAACTCGGCAATACCGATGCCGTCGCCAGCACGATGGAAAAGCTCATCACGCTGTATCCGGATCCGAAGTATTTCGCCCAGTTCGTGCAGATGTCCGAGCGTTCGCTCCGTGGCAATCCGCACGTCGAACTCGACGTCGCGCGTATCAAGTACGTCAGCGGTATCATGACGACGGACCGTGAGTACACGCAGATGGCCGAAATCGCCCTTCAGGAAGGCCTGCCGTGCGAAGGCAAGGCCGTGATCGAAAAGGGCACGAAGGCTGGCGTCATGGGCCAGCCGGCCAACAAGGAACGCGAAGCGCGTCTCCTCGCCTTGGCCACCAAGCAGTGCGAAGCCGACACCAAGACCCTTCCGCAGGGTGTTGCTGAAGCCAGCAAGCAGGCCAAGGGTGACGCCACCGTGAAGTTCGGCGAAGCCTACTGGAGCATGGGCGACAACGATAAGGCGATCGAGTTGATCACCGCCGGTATCGCCAAAGGCGTCGACAATAAGGACGATGCTCAACTCCGTCTCGGCATTGCGCACATCAGCGCCGGTCGCCGTGCGGAAGCCCTCGCGGCGTTCAAGTCGATCTCTGCCGGCAGCCAGTCCGAGAAGGTGGCCAACCTGTGGAAGATCTACAGCAGCCAGCCGAAAAAGGCCTAAATATCTAGGCTTTCTTCAAGAAAATGAGAGCGCCGGGCCCACGGGTCCGGCGCTTTTTCTTTTTGCGGCCAAGCACGATATAATATCCGTCGTTGCTGAAGCGTACCTGCGAGGAAATCCAATGCTCATTCGCCGCCGCAAGGCCTCGGACGTTGCGTCTCATGAGATCACGCCCGAGAGCGCTTATCTCAATCGCCGGGAACTTATCAAAACCACGGGACTGATCGCCGGCAGTTTTGCGTTGAGTGGGATTGTGGCGGGCGCGCCAGGTGAAGCAGAGGGCGCGGTCCTGCCCGCGGCGGGCGGCAAATTCTCCGACCTCAAGAAGGGCTACGCCAAACTCGGCGAGAACGACAAACCGACCTCGTTCGAGGACATCACCACCTACAACAATTTCTATGAATTCGGTTTGGACAAGGGTGACCCCGCCGAATACGCCCCTGCGTTCAAACCGCTCCCTTGGACCGTCAAGGTCGATGGCCTGTGCAATAAACCCGGCACGATCGACTTCAACGATTTCATCAAACCGCACGCGGTCGAAGAGCGCATCTATCGCATGCGCTGCGTCGAGGCCTGGTCGATGGTCATCCCCTGGGTCGGCATCTCGCTGGCCGAGGTCATCAAGCGGTTCGAGCCGCAGGGCAGCGCGAAGTTCGTGCGGTTCGAGACCGTCGTCCGGCCCGCCGAAATGCGCGGCCAACGCTCCGCAAATCTGCCATGGCCCTATATCGAAGGCCTACGGATGGACGAGGCGATGAACCCGCTTGCGATCCTCGCGGTTGGTTTGTACGGCCAACCGCTGCTTGGACAGAGCGGGGCGCCGCTGCGTCTTGTCGTGCCGTGGAAATATGGTTTCAAGGGCGTCAAATCCATCGT
>JAIUPE010000005.1:0-18470 GCA_020160875.1 Pseudomonadota bacterium | reverse complement strand
AGCTTCGTCGAGGATCAGCCGCAGAACACCTGGAAGGTGATGAACGGCTCTGAGTATGGCTTCTACGCCAACGTCAATCCGAAGGTCGATCATCCGCGTTGGTCGCAAGCGAGCGAGCGGCGCATCGGCGACTTCCGCCGCCGTCCGACGCTGATGTTCAATGGATACGAGGAAGAGGTCGCGGATTTATACAAAGGCATGAACCTCACGCGTCTTTATTAGACGGTCTGATCTCGTGCATGGCTGAGGTCGGCGCTTCGCACAATTTCGGGACGTCCGCACGCCGCTGGCTGAAGCCGGCGGCGTTCGTTGTTGCGCTGTTGCCTTTCGCCTGGTGGGGATACCGCGCATTGAACGGTCAGCTCGGCGCGAATCCCATCGAAGCGACCACGCGCTATTTCGGCGATTGGGCGCTGCGCTTCCTTTTGATTGCGCTGGCCGTGACCCCGGTTCGTCTCCTGACCAAGTGGAACACGATCGGGCGCATGCGGCGCATGCTTGGCCTGTTCGCGTTTTTCTATGTGACGCTGCACGTCATGAGTTATGTCGGCCTTGATCTTTTCTTCGACATGCAGGCCTTGCTGCAGGAGATCGTGAAACGACGCTACATCACGGTCGGCATGTTCGCGCTCGTGATCTTGATCGCTCTTGCCGCGACGTCGACGGATGCAATGATACGCAAGCTTGGCGGCAAGCGCTGGCGAGGCCTGCATCGCCTGGTCTACCCGGCCGCGATTGCCGGCGTCATCCACTACTACATGATGGTGAGGGCGGGATTCATCGAACCCCTGACGTACGGCCTGATCCTGGCGGCTCTCTTTGCGGTGCGGATACTCAAGAGGGCGTAAGCGCCTTAGCGCGCGTGCGCGCGCGGTGCCGTGTTGAGGTGGTTCACAACCTGGAGCCACATGGTGCACTGCTTCCAGGACGCGTCCTGCATATGCCGCCGTGCCGTGTCCAAGGCGACATCCAGGGCCTGCAAGCCGTGTTCGCGCTGAAGCGCTGCGGCAAGGCCGCTGACGTCGGGTTGGTACCTTGGATCTGCCATGGCGCCCTCGAAAAGTGTGCTCCTTAATATATAGAGCCGAAACCAAATGAAGGCCAAGTGACATTCCGGCGTCTCATTCCGTGATCCGGCGGCCGTCGCGTCGGGCCGCTATGCATTTGGCTAGGGGGCGTATAAACTGTGCCGAGTGCGGGCAAGCCATTGTCAACCCATGGTTATTTGCCCCATGGAATAAAAGCGTGTTTCACACCTTAAACAACCTAAAAGCGTAATGCCGAGGAAGCGTAAAACGGGTGTGAGGAACCGCGTAAAGGCGCCGGCTCAAAACGGGCCGAAGCTGGCCGTACGAGCTTTGCCGAAATCCAAGCCCGCCGGGACCGCCGCCGCGAAGAAGCGTGCGGCTGCGAAGCGCGCGCCCGTCGTC
The DNA here is from genome assembly GCA_020160875.1 of Pseudomonadota bacterium. Taxonomy (GTDB): domain Bacteria; phylum Pseudomonadota; class Alphaproteobacteria; order Rhodospirillales; family Rhodospirillaceae; genus SHVO01. The sequence continues at coordinate 17,040 of JAIUPE010000005.1, read as the reverse complement.
CGCCCGCAAAAATCGAAAGGTGTGCGGGTGAAGCCGCCCGTGGCCGGCGCATCCATGGCGGCCCCGCCGCCGGCACCCCCGCCTGCATCGGATCCTTCCCGCATCTCGACGATGACCACGCAGATCCTCGATGCGGCCTCCAACGGCATCATCGCCGTGGACGCCGATGGAAAGGTGGTCTTCGCGAATTCTGCGGCCGGCGACCTCATGAACCGCGACGCGGCGGCGATGGCCGGCGTGAATGTAGAGCGGTTGTTTGTCTTCGGCGGCGGTCATCTCAACGCCGGCCGTCCGTTGCCGCTGCTCGCGCAGATCCGCGGCGGGCCTTACTACCTAGAGCGCGAAGCGCATCTTGCGCGCAGCGACGGTGAAAGCTTCGAGGCGGTTTATACCGTTGCGCCCTTCCGCGCGGGCCGTGAAATCGTCGGGTATGTCATCACCTTCCGCGACGTCACCGAACGGCGGCGCGCCGAGGCGGAACTCCGTCTCGCCGGAGCGGTGTTCGAATATAGCCCCGACGGCTTGATTGTCGCGGATGCGAACGGCCGGGTCACAAAAAGCAACCCGGCCTACCGCCGCGTTACCAATCTGGAGGAAGCGGAAATCGTGGGACAGCCGCTTGGCGCGGTGCTCAACCACGGGGCCCAGGGCGGTGACGGCGCTTTGCCTATTGAGGAAAACGGCGAAGACGCGCAATGGGAGCAGTGGTGTAAAAGCAAGACCGGCCGCCGCTATGCCGCGCGCATCTCGTTGTCCGCCGTGCGCGATGCGGACGGGGTGGTCCAGCAGTACATTGCCATCGTTTCCGATGTGACCCAGCGCAAGCTGGATGAAGAAAAGATTATCTACCAGGCCAACTACGACCAGCTCACAGGCCTTCCCAACCGTACGCTGTTCATGGATCGTCTCACGCGGCGCGTGCTCGAAGGCAAGCGCGCGAAGACGAGCGTCGGTTTGATGTTCATCGATCTCGACGGCTTTAAGGCGATCAACGACACGATGGGGCATGACGCGGGCGATTTGCTGCTGAAGTCGACGGCGCGCCGTCTTGAGAAAAGCGTCCGTGAGGCCGATACCGTCGCGCGCCTTGGCGGCGACGAGTTTACGGTGATCATGCCGCTTATCGATAACTTCGAGGCGGCGGCCGTCGTCGCTCAACGTATTATCAAATCGCTCACCGAGCCTTTCGATCTCGCGGGGCGGGAAGGGCGCATTTCGGCCTCCATCGGTATTTCACTCCTCCCGGCCCAGGCCACGACCGCGAGTCAGCTTCTGCACAATGCCGACGTCGCGATGTACTTCGCCAAGCGGCAGGGCAAAGCGAACTATCAGCTTTATCGGCCCGATCTCGAGGACACGGTGCAAGTTCAGGAACGCGCGCTTTAGGCCCATTTTTGGCCTGTTCCGGCCCGCCCCGGACGGGTGGAATTCGCCCTTGCAAACTCTCCTTTGGTCCGTCACAAGCGTGCGACATGCCCGCTGGGGCGCTTTCGTACAACCAATTGAAAAGAATAGAGTTTCGATGAAGGACGCTCCGACCGCCGCCGCTGCCGTAAGCCACGATTCGATGGCCAATGCGATTCGGTTCCTTTCCGCTGACGCGGTGCAGAAGGCGAACTCCGGTCACCCCGGCATGCCCATGGGCATGGCCGATGTCGCGACCGTCCTTTTCACGCGCTTCCTGAAGTACGACGCCGCCCAGCCGAAATGGGCTGACCGCGACCGCTTCGTTCTTTCCGCCGGCCACGGCTCGATGCTGCTTTACAGCCTCATGTACCTCACCGGCTACGCGGATATGACCATCGAGCAGATCAAGAACTTCCGTCAGATGGGCGCGATCACGGCCGGTCATCCCGAGCACGGGCATGCGTCCGCCGCCGAGACGACCACCGGTCCCCTCGGCCAGGGCATTGCTAATGCCGTCGGCATGGCGCTTGCCGAGCGTCTGCTCGCCGCGCGCTTCGGCAAGGATGTCGTCGACCACTACACCTACGTCATCGTCGGCGACGGCTGCTTGATGGAGGGCATTAGCCACGAAGCGATCTCGCTGGCGGGCCACCTGAAACTCAACAAACTCATCGTCCTGTTCGACGACAATGCCATCAGCATCGACGGTCCGACGAGCCTGACCGTCTCCGACGATCAGCGTAAGCGTTTCGAGGCGTCGGGCTGGAATACTTGGGCGGTGAACGGTCACGACCCCGAAGCGATAGCTGCCGCCATTAAGGCCGCGCGGGCCAGCGACAAGCCGGCCATGATCGCTTGTAAAACGACGATCGGATATGGCGCGCCGACGCTGGCCGGCACCGCGAAGACGCACGGCTCGCCGCTCGGCGACGTCGAAATCAAAGGTGCGCGCGAGAAGCTCTCGTGGACCCATGAACCGTTCGTCGTTCCGGCGGACACACTCGCCGCCTGGCGCGCGGCGGGTGCCAAGGGCGCCGCCGCCGCCGCGGACTGGTCCAAGCGCGTTGGCGCGCTTGATGCCGTGCAGCGCAAGGAATTCGAGCGCCTGATGTCGGGCAAGTTGCCCGACGGTTGGATGCAGGCCATCAACGATCTGAAGAAGAAAACGTCGGCTGAAAAGCCCAAGGTCGCCACGCGCCAGTCGTCGCAGACGGTGCTCGATGCGCTCGCGAAGGTTATTCCGGAAATGATTGGCGGCTCGGCCGATCTCACCGGCTCCAATAATACCAAGGCCGCTGGCATGGCGCCGATCTCGGCGTCGGATTTCTCGGGCCGTTATGTGTATTACGGCGTGCGTGAGCACGGTATGGCCGCGGCCATGAACGGTCTTGCGCTTCACGGCGGTATCATTCCGTTTGGCGGCACGTTCCTCGTGTTTACCGATTATTGCCGCCCGTCGATCCGCCTTTCCGCGCTGATGAGCCAACGCGTTGTCTACGTGATGACGCACGATTCCATCGGTCTCGGCGAGGACGGCCCGACCCACCAACCTGTGGAACATCTCGCCAGCCTGCGCATCATTCCCAATCTGCTCACCATGCGCCCGTGCGATACCGTGGAAACAGCCGAATGCTGGGCCATCGCGGTCGCGGCCGAGAAGCCGTCCGTCCTCGCGCTGACACGTCAGGGTCTGCCGACGCTGCGCACCACGCACACGGACGAAAACCTTTGCGCCAAGGGCGCCTACGTTCTCGCCGAAGCCGAAGGCAAGCGTCGGGTCACGATCCTCGCGACCGGTTCGGAAGTCAGCCTCGCCATGGAAGCGCGCGAGAAGCTGAAGGCCGATGGCATTGCCGCCGCCGTCGTTTCGATGCCGTCATGGGAATTGTTCGATGCGCAACCCGCCGCATACCGCGCAAGTGTGTTGGGCGAGGGGACCGTGAAGGTGGCGATCGAAGCCGCCAGCACATTCGGTTGGGAGCGTTATGTCGGTCCTGAAGGCGCGGTCATCGGCATGACCACGTTTGGCGCCTCGGCGCCGGCGCCGGAACTCTACAAGCACTTCGGCATTACGGCGGACGCCGTCGTCGCCGCGGCCAAGAAGCGGATTTAAGAGCACATGTCGGTCAAGATCGCGCCCAGCATCCTCTCGGCGGACTTCGCGCGCCTCGGCGAGGAAGTGCGCGCGATCGATGAAGCGGGTGCCGACTACATCCATGTCGATGTGATGGACGGCCATTTCGTGCCGAACCTCACCATCGGGCCGGTGGTGGTGAAGTCGCTGCGCCCGCACACCAAAAAGGTGCTCGACGTGCACCTCATGATCCAACCGGTCGACCCCTACATCGCGGCTTTTGCCGAGGCCGGTTCGGACATCATCACCGTGCACGCCGAAGCGGGAGCGCACCTCGACCGTTCGCTGCAGCTCATCCGTTCGCTCGGTAAGAAGGCGGGGGTCTCGCTGAACCCGTCGACACCGGAAAATGTGATCGAGTATGTGCTCGATCGTCTCGATCTCATCCTCGTCATGAGTGTCAATCCGGGCTTTGGCGGACAGTCCTTCATCCCAAGCCAGCTCGAGAAACTCCGCCGCATCAAAACCATGATCGGTCGTCGGCCGATCGAGCTGGAAGTCGACGGGGGAATCACGCCGGCGACCGCAAAAGACGTGCGGGAGGCCGGGGCGACCGTTTTGGTGGCCGGAACGGCGGTTTTCGGCACCAGGGACTACCGCGGCAACATCGCGGCCCTCCGCGGGTAAAGTCAAAAAAGCGCTGAGAAATCAGCGCTTTATTTTTGCCCATAAAAGATCGTTGCGCACTGGCTGGTCTGTAATAAATCTTTCACAAATCTGTCAAAAAAGGTGTGCCCTTCGCCGCTATGGATGGCGTGTTTTTACAACCGCTCTCTTCCCGTGGAGACATCCATGTTCAAGAAATTCGGCGCCGTTTGTGTGCTCGCTGGCAGTTTCACCGCCACCACCGTTTGTGCGGTGGAGGTCGACGCTTCGCTCAAGGACTATAAGAAGGCCGCCGGTGTCGAAGGCAGCCTCAAGTCCATCGGCTCCGACACGCTCAACAATGTCATGACGCTTTGGGCTGAAGGCTTCGCCAAAGAATACCCGAACGTGAAAGTCGAGATCGAAGGTAAGGGCTCGGGCACCGCCCCGCCCGCGCTGATCGCCGGTACCGCTCAATTCGGTCCGATGTCGCGTCCGATGAAGGGCGTCGAAATGGATGACTTCGAAAAGAAGTATGGTTACAAGCCGACCGGCATGCGCGTGGCCGTCGATGCGCTTGCCGTGTTCGTCCACAAGGACAACCCGATCAAGTGCCTCAGCCTCGCGCAGGTTGACGCGATTTTCTCCAAGAGCCGCAAGCATGGCGGCAAGCAGGATCTCAAGACCTGGGGCCAGCTCGGCATGACCGGCGAGTGGGCGGCCCGTCCGATCTCGATGTACGGCCGCAATTCCGCCTCCGGCACCTACGGTTACTTCAAGGAAGTCGTGCTCGCCGAAGGCGACTACAAGGACAGCGTGAAGGAACAGCCCGGGTCTTCGGCCGTGGTTCAGGCGATCGCGTCGGACAAGTACGCGATCGGATATTCGGGCGTCGGCTATAAGACCGCCGATGTGCGTTCGGTGCCGATCTCGGCCAACGATGGCGGGACTTGCTTCGACTCGACCGCCGAGAACGCCTATGCCGGCGAATATCCGATCACCCGCTTCCTCTACGTTTATCTGAACAAGAAGCCGGGTGCGAAGCTGGAGCCGCTGCGCGCCGAATTCGCGAAGTTCGTGCTCTCGAAGCAGGGGCAGACCGGTGTGGTGAAGGATGGTTACTTCCCCATCCCGTCCGCGGTGGTTTCGGAAGACTTGAAGGCGCTTGAGCTGAGCTACTAAGAGACTCGCGTTTGTTTGTTAAGCGCGATGCCGGTGAAAATGCCGGCATCGTCGTTTTCTAGATTGTGGGGTGTGTGTGGCGGACGTTGAAACCAAAGGCGAAGCTCGGGGGAGCATGCCGCGTCAGCGCCGTTCCATGAAGACCGCGCGATCGGTGATCATCATCGACAAGGCCGCGGACTGGATTATCCGGATCGGCGGTATCGGTGTGATCGTCGCCGTGTTCGGGATCATGATCTTCCTTGCGCAGGTCGTTGTGCCGTTGTTCACCGGCGCATCGGTTGAAGGCTCGAGCGCGGTGAAAGTCGCGCCCGGTCCTCGCGCGCTCATGGAAGTCATCGACGAGTATAAAGTCGTCTCCACCTCGGTCGACGCGACCGGGAAAGTGCATGCATTCCACATTGCGACCGGCACCGAGCTTGAGGCTCCGGCCTTCGATCTGGGCGGAAAAGAAGTCAGCGCCTTCAATCGCACGCTCAATGGCCGCGACCTCGCGTTTGGTTTTACCGATGGCACGTTGCGTCTCGGCACCCTGAAAGTCGGCGGCGTGGTGGTCGACAATGCCCAGGTCCCGCAAGGCCTGAAGCGCCTCAACGATGCCGACTTCACCGACGGGAAAGCGATCTATACCGCCATCAGCCCCGAGCAGATGCGTGTCGTCTCCATTGCGGTCGAACTCGGCGAAGAAACACAAGCCGCGCCGGCGGGAACGGCGATTGTCGCGATCGACTATCGTCTCGGCGGCACCGTGGAACGTCCCACACGCTCGTTCATCACCGTGGATGCCGCCGGCATCGGCCGCCTTTCGCGCACGGAATCGCGCACCAACATGCTCACCGGCGCGACGACGACGACCATGACGTCGTCGGAGCTGCCGGGCCTGCCGGCGAACGTTCATGTGCATGCGCTGTTGATGACCAACAACGCCGACCAGGTCTACGTCGCTGAGGAAACGGGGAATATCTATCGCTACGACACCCGCTCCTTCGCCAAGCCGGAACTCGCCGAAACCGTTGACCTGCTGCCTGGCGATGCGGCGATCGGCGCCATCGGATTCCTGATCGGTGAGCAGTCGCTGGTCATCGGCGGCAGCGACGGTTCCGTGAACGTCTACTTCCGCTTGCAGCGCGCGGAGGCGAAGACCAGCGACGGTTTTCAGCTCGTCCGTGCGCACACGTTGGAACCGCATGCCGGGCCCGTTGTCGCCATGGATGCCAGCCAGCGCGGCAAACTGTTCGTTACGGCCGATGCCGGGGGCGACGTGTGGGTTCGTCATTCCACAAGCGAACAGGTTGTTTTGAAGCTTGCGGCCAAGGATGCAAAAATCGACACCGTGGCCTTGGCGCCGCGTGAGAATGGCGTCGTGGCGATCTCAGCTGACGGCCAGGCCCACGCCTGGAATATCGCCGTGCCCCATCCGGAAACCACGCTTCGGACCATCTTCGGGAAAGTTTGGTATGAGGGTTATCCGGAACCCGATCTGACGTGGCAGTCGTCCTCGGGCACCGATGCGTTCGAACCTAAATTGTCTCTCGTGCCGCTGATCTTCGGCACCTTGAAGGCAACCATCTATTCGCTCTTGTTCGCGATCCCGATCGCGCTCGGCGCGGCCATTTACACCTCCGAGTTCGTCCACCACCGCGTGCGCGCGGTGGTCAAGCCGACCATGGAGCTGATGGCCTCTCTGCCCTCCGTCGTGCTGGGCTTCATCGCGGCGCTGATCCTCGCCCCGCTGGTTGAAACCTGGATTGCGGCGATCTTCTGCGCCTTTATCGTTGTCCCTGCGGGTCTTTTCGCGGGCGCATATTTCTGGCAGCTCTTGCCGTCGAATATCGCGCTTCGCTATGGCGGCTTGCCGAAATTCGTCCTGATCTTCGCCGCGCTCATCGCCACCGGTTTCGTGGCGTTCGCGCTCGGCCCCTGGTTCGAACGCATCTTCTTCGCCGGCGATCTCAAGGCGTGGAGCACGGGCGGTCACGGCGATAGCGCGCCTTTCACCGCGATGCTCGTCTTCCCGTTCGCGTTCATCGTGCTGTTCATGAGCACGCAGGGGATGGTCGGCGAGCGTTTCGGCCATATCCTGCGCGGCGAGAACCGCACCTTGGCGGGTCTGACGGACCTCGGTCGCTGGGTCGTGACCCTCATCGCTGCGGGCGTTCTGAGTTACCTCGCCGCGCTCGCCCTCATCATCATCGGCATGGATCCGCGCGGTGGCATCGTCGACACCTACGTTCAGCGCAATACGCTGGTTGTCGGCTTCGCCATGGGTTTCGCGGTCATTCCGATCATCTACACCATCTCGGAAGACGCCTTGAACGCCGTGCCCGAACATCTGCGCGCGGCGAGTCTCGGATGCGGCGCGACCGACTGGCAGACGGCGATTTTTGTGATCCTGCCGACCGCGATGAGCGGGGTCTTCTCCGCGATCATGGTTGGGATGGGCCGCGCTGTCGGGGAAACCATGATTGTCGTCATGGCCGCCGGCAACACGCCGCTCCTTGAATGGAACATCTTCAGCGGCCTGCGCGCGCTGTCGGCCAATATCGCCGTGGAGTTGCCTGAAGCGGTGCGTGATTCCACGCTCTACCGCATGCTGTTCCTGGCGGCTCTGACTCTGTTCGTGATGACTTTCGCCGTGAATACGTTCGCCGAGTTGATCCGGCAGCGGTTCCGCAAGCGGGCGGCGCAACTGTGAGTGGTGAGGAAGCGGCCATGGGCGTGATCAACGAGACCGCGCGGGACAATCAGGCCCCCGTCGCCAGAGGTGCGGCGATCCGTCGCACCGACATGCGCGCGCGTGGCGAGCCGGCGCTGTGGGTTCTGGGTGGCGCGCTGGCCTTGGGGATCGCGATGATCGCCGGCTTCTTGGCGCTGGTCGCTTGGAACGGCGTCATGACCTTCATCCCGAAGCCGATCGACGTCGTGACCGAGATCGACGGCACGGTCACGGCCGGAGAGCCCTTCCGTGAAGAGCTGTTCCGCCCGACGGCGGAGGCTCTTGCGGCTTTGACGCCCGACTGGCAACAGCGCATCGCGGCCGCCGACGGGTATGCCTCGCGCACGCTTTACCGCACCGGCAATTTCGACATCTACGGCGAGGATTTCCGCTGGATCCCCGATTTCAACGTCACGAAGCGTGAGCGGCCCGCGAACTTCCTGTTCGTCGAGCGCTTGGAATGGGGGCCTTTTGTCGGGTCCATCAAGTCCGTCACCATCGATGGCATGGAACGTCCGATCAATTCACTCGACGATCCCGGGTTTGTGGCAGCGCACCGCGCGTCGCGCGAGCGCTGGAAACAGGCCAACGCGATCGAGAAGGACGACATCGGCGCCATCAATCACCAACTCGAAGCGGCTCGTCTCGAGCTGCGCGGCGTTCAACTCAATAGCGGCCGCGACAGTGCTGAGTATCGTCAGGCGCAGGAACGCCTGGAGGCCGCCGCCGCCGTCCAGCGCGCGAACTATGACAAGCTCGCGGCGCAGGTCGAGGAGTTGCGGCGTCTCAACGACGGCAACACCGTGACGTTTGTGGCTGTCGGTGGCGAGGAAAAGACGGAAGAAATGGCGCACCTGGTGCGGTTCTATCCGGCGAACGCGCTCTCGCTTGGTGGGAAGCTTTCCGTCTATTTCTCGCGCTGGGGCGAATTCCTCGGCGATGAGCCTCGCGAAGCCAACACCGAGGGCGGCGTGTTGCCGGCGATCTTCGGCACCGCGGCCATGACGCTCCTGATGGTGATCGCGGTCGCGCCTTTCGGCGTTATCACGGCGCTTTATCTGCGTGAATATGCGAAGCAGGGCCGTCTTGTGTCCATCGTCCGCATTTCGGTCAACAACCTGGCCGGTGTGCCGTCGATCGTTTACGGCGTGTTCGGTCTCGGTTTCTTCGCCTACGCGCTCGGCGGCTCGATCGACGCCCTATTCTATCCGGAACGTCTGCCGAACCCGACGTTCGGCACCGGCGGTCTTTTGTGGTCGGCGCTTACGCTCGCGCTTTTGACCGTGCCGGTTGTTATCGTCGCAACCGAAGAAGCGCTGGCGGCCGTGCCGCGCTCCATGCGCGAGGGGTCGATCGCCTGCGGCGCCTCCAAGTGGCAAACCATCCGCAGTATCGTATTGCCGCGCGCGATGCCCGGAATCATGACGGGGATCATCCTCGCGATGGCGCGCGGCGCCGGCGAAGTCGCGCCCTTGATGCTGGTCGGGGTGGTGAAGCTCGCGCCGGAACTGCCGGTCGACGGCCTGTTCCCCTTTGTTCACCTTGAGCGCAGCTTCATGCATCTCGGCTTCCACATCTACGACGTGGGCTTTCAGTCGCGTAATGCCGAAGCCGGCAAACCAATGGTCTTCGTGACCACGATGCTGCTGATCAGCCTGATCTTCGTGATGAATGTCGTGGCGATCGTGATCCGGAACCGTCTGAGACGGAAATTCGTCGGCAGTCAATTTTAAGCGAGTGAGCGGACGTCTTATGAACATGGATATTGCTACATCGGCCCGGGAAGACACGGTGTACCACGTCAAACGTGGCGGCGCGGGCGAGGTCCTCGATATCGACAACCTGAGCCTCTGGTACGGCCAGGCGCAGGCGTTGCACAACGTCACCATGCCGATGGAGAAGGGGCTTGTGACGGCCCTGATCGGTCCCTCGGGATGCGGGAAGTCGACGCTGCTCAGGTGCATCAACCGGATGAACGATCTGGTCGATGGCCTGTCCATTACCGGGTCGATCAAACTGCACGGCGAAGACATCTACGCCCGCGATGCCGATGTGATCGCGCTGCGCAAGCGGATGGGCATGGTGTTCCAGAAGCCGAACCCGTTTCCGATGTCGATCTTCCAGAACGTGGTTTATCCGCTGAAGGTCGACGGCGTGCGCAATAAGGCCGTCCTCGAGGAAACGTGCGAACGCGCCTTGCGCAGCGCCGCATTGTGGAACGAAGTGAAGGATCGCTTGGATCAAAGCGCCCTCGGCCTTTCCGGCGGTCAGCAGCAACGTCTGTGCATCGCCCGCGCCGTCGCGGCTGATCCGGAAGTGCTCCTGATGGACGAGCCATGCTCCGCGCTCGATCCGATCGCCACCGCGAAGATCGAGGATCTCATCAGCGAACTGACCGGCCATTACACCATCATCATCGTCACTCACAACATGCAGCAGGCGGCGCGCGTGTCCGACAACACCGCCTTCATGTATCTCGGCCGCCTCATCGAGTACGGCGATACGGAAGTTGTGTTCCAAACTCCAAAATCAGGAAAGACACAAGACTATGTCACAGGTCGTTTCGGCTGAACGAACTATAGAATCAGGTCTTCGGGGAAAACTTATGAAACCGACGGTAATGATTGTCGAAGATGAAGCCTCGCTCGTGACGATGCTTCGCTACAATCTGGAGAAAGAAGGATACAACGTGACGGAAGCCAGCGACGGCGAAGAAGCCGTCACTGTCGCGGGCGAGATCCCGCCGGACGCCGTCATTCTTGACTGGATGCTTCCGCGCATGTCGGGGATCGAGGTTTGCCGCCAGCTGCGCCGCAAGTCCGAAACCCGCCATGTGCCGATCATCATGCTGACCGCGCGTACGGAGGAATCGGATAAGGTCCGCGGCCTCAACGTCGGCGCCGACGACTACCTCACCAAACCGTTCTCGATGCCGGAATTGATCGCGCGCGTGCGTGCGCTGCTGCGCCGCGCCAAGCCGTCGCAGAGCAAAGGTCAGCTGACCTTCGGCGATATCGTGCTCGACCTGGACGCCCACCGCGTCACCCGCGGGGGGAAATCTATCCATCTCGGCCCGACTGAATTCCGCCTGCTGCAGTATTTGATGGAGCGCCCCGGTACGGTGTTTTCGCGCGAAGAGCTGCTCAACGGCGTATGGGGTCCGGATATCTATGTTGAGCCCCGTACGGTCGACGTCCATATTCGCCGTCTCCGCAAGGCCCTGAATGCCGGCGATGGCGCCGACGTGATCCGTACGGTCCGTGCGGCGGGCTATTCCCTCGACGACGCCGTCGTTTAGGATCGCTCTAGCGCGCCCACGGCTGTTGAAAGCCGGCGTCCGCGCGATTATGTCTTGTTCCTTGAAGGCTTTCGGCCCGGAATCGCCCGATTCCGCGGAGGGGGTCAGCCAGGGGGAATGGACGAGATGGCCCACGATGCAACGGCGTTCATAACGACCGTTGCCATTGCGTTCGTGATGGCCTTCACGCTTGGCTTTATCGCTCAGCGCCTCAAGCTTTCGCCCATTGTTGGTTATTTGCTCGCCGGGATCGCGGTCGGGCCCTATTCGCCCGGGGTCGAGATCGACGTCGAACTCGCGACCCAACTCGCCGAGATCGGCATCATTCTCTTGATGTTCGGCGTCGGTCTGCACTTCTCGGTGAAAGATCTGCACGCGGTGCGCGGCATTGCGTTGCTGGGCGCTGTGCTCAAAACCGTTCTCGCGACCATGGTTGGCTTCGCGATGGCCCGGTTCCTGTGGGACTGGTCGGCGGGCGCCAGCCTTCTTTTCGGCGTGGCGTTGTCCGTGGCCAGTACCGTGGTGCTGACGCGCGAACTGGAGGCGCGCCATAAACTCGATAGCCGCGAAGGCCGGATCACCGTCGGTTGGTTGATTATCGAAGACCTCATCATGGTGCTCGCTCTGGTCCTGCTGCCCGCGATCAGAGGGTTGTTGCGGGCCGGAGACCTCCCGGAGGCCGATCAGCTCGCGCCCCTGGCGCAGATGCTCGCGCTGGCGATCGGCAAGATCGCGGTCTTTGGCGCCGTCGTCATCCTTGTGGGCCGGCGCGTGGCCCCCTGGGTTCTGGGCCAAGTCGCGCGCACGGGCTCGCGCGAGCTGTTCACGCTATCGGTCCTGGCCATCGCGTTCGGAATTGCGTACGGGTCCTCGGAGCTTTTCGGCGTGTCGTTTGCCTTAGGCGCGTTTTTCGCCGGCATGGTGCTGAACGAGTCCGATCTCAGCCATCAGGCGGCGGCAGACTCGCTCCCGTTTCAGGACGCTTTCGCGGTCTTGTTTTTTGTTTCGGTGGGCATGCTGGTCGATCCGAACGTCGTGCTCGCCCACCCGGTCTGGCTCGCTGGCGCGGTCCTGATTGCGATCGCTGGCAAGTTCCTGATTACCTTCGCCATCGTCCTCGCGTTTCGCTATCCCATCGGCACGGCGCTGATGGTCTCCGCGGGGCTGGCGCAGATCGGCGAGTTCTCGTTCATCCTGGCTTCGCTTGGCGTGGAGCTGAAGATTATGACGCGGGAAGCGCAAAGCCTGATCCTGGCCACCGCGTTGGTATCGATTTCCCTGAATCCCTTTGTCTTCAAGCTCATCGGGCCGCTTGAGCGCGGGCTGAGCCGTTGGGGCTGGCTGACCGGCCTCATCAATCGTTATGCCGCGTTGCCGGAAATTCCAAAGTCCGAAGTGCCGGGAGGGCATACGATTATCGTCGGTTACGGACGCGTCGGCAGCGTCATCGGTGCTGAACTTGCGCGCCAGGAACGGCCGTTCATCGTCATCGAATATGACCGTGTGGCCGCCGACAAGCTGCGTCAGCAGGGGCTGAGCGTCGTTTATGGCAACGCGGCGGCGGTCGCCGTGCTGGAGGCGGCGCATATCGCGACCGCCGGTCTTCTCGTCATCGCGGCCCCGGATGGTTTCGCCGCGGGGCATATCCTGACGCAGGCGCGCAAAATCCGGCCGGACATCAAAGTCATCGCCCGCAGTCATAGCGCCGAGCAACTCGCATTCCTAAAGCGCCGGGGCGCCGACTTTGCCGTCATGGGCGAGCATGAACTGGCCGTTGTGATGGCCGAACATTCGCTGCGCGAGCTTGGGGTCGCCGAATACGTCATCGACGGCGTGCTCAAGGATCTGCGCCGCGGTGAGACATTCAGCCCGGTTTATAAGGCCTGACGCCCTTACTCGCTGTCGTATTGCAGCAGAGCGGCGAACGGAACGCCGAGCGCGTCCCGCGCCTTCAGGAACGAGAGTTCGATCACGCACGACGCACCGGCCACATGCGCGCCGGATTCACGCAGCAATTTTGCGGCCGCCTTGATGGTGCCGCCCGTCGCGAGAAGATCGTCAACGATGACCACGCGTTCGCCTTGGGTCACGGCGTCGTCCTGAATTTCGATGGTGTCGGTTCCATACTCGAGCCCGTAGGTGTGCGCTTTCACCTTGCCGGGAAGTTTACCGGACTTGCGGATCATGATGACGCCGCAATCCAGTGCAATCGCCAACGGCGCGGCGACCAGGAATCCGCGGGCATCGACCGCGGCGAGAACATCCGGTTTCCACGGGCCAATCATATCGGCCATCCGATCGATGGTCGTGCGCCAGGCGTGCGGGTGACGGATGAGGGGCGAGATGTCGAAGAAGTTGATCCCCGGCTTCGGGAAGTCGGGGATCTGACGTACGTGCTGTTTAAGATCCATCGAATACTAAGAAAAGGTGTTAGGAGGTTTGTGCCTGTTCTGTATCCGGGACGGCTTCGGGATGCAATTCGTTCTCCCACTTCGCGACAGCGGTTGTTGCAATTGCGTTGCCCACCACATTCGTTGCGCTGCGTCCCATATCCAGGAACTGGTCGACGCCAAGAATGAGCAGAAGGCCCGCTTCCGGCAGGTTGAAGGTTGTGAGGGTCGCTGCGATGACCACCAAGGATGCGCGCGGAACGCCCGCCATGCCCTTGCTCGTGATCATGAGAAGCAGCAGCATCGTGATTTGGTGCGCCCAGCTCACTTCGATGTTGTAGGCCTGTGCGATGAACATGACTGCGAAGGTGCAGTACATCATCGAGCCGTCGAGATTGAACGAGTAACCGACAGGAAGCACGAAAGACGCGACGCGTTTGGACACGCCAAAGCGTTCCAACTGCTCCAGGGTCTTGGGATAAGCCGCTTCGGACGACGCGGTCGAGAAGGCCAGAAGAATAGGAGCCTTCAGGCTGCTCGCGAGTGTTCCGATACTGCTGCCGACGATCAGATAGCCGGCGCCGAGCAATAGCCCCCACAGCAGGATGAGCGACAGATAGAACCCGCCCATGAAGCGGCCATAGGCGGTAAGAATATCGAGGCCTTGGGTGGTGACCACCGACGACAGCGCCGCGAAAATCGCCAGCGGAGCCGCCTTCATCACGTAGCTGGTGATTTGCAGCATGATGTTGGCCGCGCTGTTGGCCAGATCGGCGATGACTTTGCCGTGATGGCCCTGGTTCATCGCCGCCACGCCGACGAAGGCCGAGAACACGACGATCTGCAGGATCTCGTTGTTCACCATGGATTCGAAGAATGATCGCGGGACGAGGTGGGTGATGAATTCACGCAAGTTCAGGGACGCGCCTTGGACCGCGGCTGGCGTGGTCGCATCGGGCAGGGGGAGGCCGAGATTCTCGCCCGGAGCCAGGAGATTGACCATGATGAGGCCGAGGAACAGCGAAACCAGCGACGCGCCGATGAACCAGCCGAGCGTCCGCGCCCCGATCCGGCCGAGGGAGGAGGCGTCGCCCATATGGGCAATGCCGACAACCAGCGTCGAAAAGACGAGGGGGCCGATGATCATCCTGATCAGGCGGATGAACACGTCCGTGATGATGGAAAAGTAGCTGGCCACCTGTTTGGCGGCCGCAGGGTCCAACTGGTTGTGGCAGATGGCCCCCACAACAATCCCTAGCACCATCGCAATGACGATGGGGTTCCCGAGCCGGCGCAGCATCCCATATCCCCTTTGAGACGGCTAAATGTCTCGAAACCATGGCATTTGTCGCCACGGCATGCACCCCTTTTAGGGTGACGAAACGCCCAGCGATAAAATTTGTCCCGAAAATGCAACCAGCGGCTTAGACCAGCCGTACACATGGCAGAGAAGGGCCGCCCGGCCGGGTGCTTGTGACATGACGCCTTTTAGTTGTATAAATCAGCTGTCGGCTGGCACGCATGCCGGTCAACGCCCGCGTCCGTCGCCTAAGCCGAGAGAACCCTTACAAACGGTCTTTGCCGCACAACTTCAGGACGATCAGAGCGTTTATGCTGCAAAACCGTGAGTCTTGTCGGGCTGTCTATGTTGTCGTCAACCGGCAGGGGAAACGCATGAGCGCCGCTGGGGCTGAGTCATGACGGGGCTGACCATGGAAGATGTCAATCTACTGAAGAAAGATCCCTCTCCGGCCGTACGCGCCGGGACGGCGGCCAAACTCGCGCAGCAATTCAATGCCAGCGCGTTCGCGCCGGCCGAACTTGCGCTCGCCGAGCAGATCTTCCGCCTGATGGTGCGCGATGCCGAAGTGCGTGTGCGTGAAGCGCTGTCGGCCAATCTGCGTGCCAATCCGCGGCTGCCGCACGATGTGGCTGTCTCGCTCGCGCGTGATGTCGATTCCGTCGCGCTGCCGATCCTGAGCGCGTCCGAGGTCCTCACGGCTGAGGACCTGTTGCAAATTATCGCGAGCCAGGGGTCGCCGTCGCGGCTCGATGCGATCGCCGGCCGCCGCGAAGTCGATGCGCGTGTGTCTGATGCGATCGTCCAGAACGGCTCGGAGACCGTCGTCGCGAAGCTGCTCGCCAATCCGGGCGCCGCGATAGCCGAACCGACATTTCATAAAGTGGTGGATAAGTTCGGGCACAGCGAGGCCGTGCAGGAACCGCTTGTCCATCGCGATGCGTTGCCCATTACCATCGTCGAGCGCCTGGTGACCCGTGTCGCCGAACATCTGCGCACGCATCTCCTTTCCACTCACAAGATTTCGTCCGACATCGCGCTGGAGCTTATCCTCCAGACACGCGAACGCGCGACCGTCGGCCTCGCCATGGGCGTTTCGGAAGAAAGCCTGAAGGCGCTGGTGGCCCAGCTTCAGGACAACAACCGTCTCACGGGCTCCATCGTCCTGCGTGCGATCTGCATGGGCAATCTGCGGTTCTTCGAACATGCGCTGGCACGCCTCGCCGCCCTGCCGGTCGATAATGCGCGCGCGCTCATCCACGATCCGGGGAGCCGTGGTCTTCAAACGATTTGGACCAAGGCGCGCCTGCCGGACGCTGGGTATCCAGCCGCGCAGGCCGCCCTGTCTGTCATCGCGCAGACCGAACTCGACGGCCGCGATCTGGACCCCGAACGCTATTCACGCCGGATCATTGAACGCATCCTGACGCAGTACGAGAACATCGGCGTCGAGTTCGACAACGACGACCTGGAATATCTGCTCGCGAAAGTGGCGCAGGTTCCCGCGGCGTCGCTCGCGGTCCACTAAATCTACCAGACGCCGGTATTCGGCATCGATGCCCAGGGTTCCTGCGGCGCCATCGCGGCGCCCTTTTGCAGGAGTTCGATGGAGATGTTGTCGGGCGAACGGATGAATGCCATCCGGCCGTCGCGCGGGGGGCGGTTGATGACGACGCCCTTGTCCATGAGGCGCTTGCACAGCGCGTAGATATCGTCGACCTCGTAAGCCACATGGCCGAAGTTGCGGCCGCCTGTATAGACCTCGGCATCCCAGTTGTAAGTCAGCTCGATCTGCGCGGTCTCGTCGCCGGGTGCCGCCAGGAATACGAGGGTGAAGCGGCCTTTTTCGCTTTCGGTGCGCCGGAGCTCCGTCAGGCCCAATTTGCTCACATAAAAATCCAGCGAGGCCTCGAGATCGGTCACGCGGACCATGGTGTGCAGGTATTTCATCGTGGAACTCCGTTCGCCCATGTCATTTAGGAGTGCATATCGCGCCCGAAAGCAACCCCTCAAGCCTTTGAACGTTCA
>JAIUPE010000004.1:42137-75684 GCA_020160875.1 Pseudomonadota bacterium | reverse complement strand
GCAGTCCGTAGCCGCTGCTCGATGGATCGTGCCGTCTGCACGGCCTCGTCGGCCGTGGCGATCACGTCGGCGAGCCTCAAATTAATCGTGAGCGTGTATGCCGCGTTGGACGCCGGCGCGCCACCGCGCGCGCCGCCAGGCGGCGCCGCAACGGCATTCGCAAATGTCAGATTCAGCACGACCGCATCGCCGTCCAGCGCCGAAACAATGCGGTGAAGTTCTGGCGTAAGCGGAACTTTCTTCGCATCGAGTCGGTCGGCAACCTCAAGAACGTTGCGCATCGGCCCGGCCAGATGCGGCGCACTGGCAACTGCTTTTTCCTCGTCGGAAAGGCTGCTACGAAGCCGGCTCAGTTGTGTCGTGAGAATCTCGTTTTGACTGCTCGTTTCGTAAAGCTCGTAACCGGTCCATCCCGACCATCCGAGAAACCCGGCAACTAAAAGGCCTGCCGCATAGGGCGCGGCGAAATAGGCGACTTCGCGAATATCGTCTGCGGTGTCCCCCATTGCCGCCGAGCGGCTGAGAGGCAGCGTCGGCTTACGCTTTGAAACGAACCAAGCGGCATGCAGAACGTCGCTATGCGCCTGATCAGGACGACCGAGCGAACCAAGGTTGAGGAGGGCGCCCGCCTCATACGGAGTATAAACACTGACGGAACGCGCACCCTCCCAGGTCAGATCCTCGAGAACCGTTTTGTTCTCCGCACTGGTCAGAACGACAACATCGAGCGGCTCGCCCACTTGGTAGCCCAAGCGGCGGATGTAAGTGATCGTCGCCTTGAAATCGCGAATGATCATGTCGGCAAAGTCGGCCGGCGGCGTATCTGCCGGCGGCGCCTGGGTGACGCGTGTCAGGGACAAACGCCCGTTCTTCTCGATGATCTGACGCAAACCACCGGTCACATTGATGCCAATAAAATGGCGCCATTGATTCTTCTTTTCCGGCGCGGCGCCATCTGCGGTAGGCGCGACCTCCTCCGCGGCATCCTTGGGCGCCAACTCACGGATGAGATCGACGCTTTCGGTCGCGATGGTGTAAATACCACCCTTCTCGTTCGGCAGGCTGTTGATGAAATCCAGCCAGCCGACGATACGCCCTTCGAGAGGAACCGAGGCCATCTCGTAGACCAGCGTCTTTTTCGATGTTTGATCGATCAGACGCGCGCCACGCAAACTTTGGCCCGGAAAAGCCATGTTGATGTGGCGGGCAAGCACGCGGCGGCGGTCAAAAATGCCAACGCGCGGTATTTCCTCTTCCTTGAAGGACTGATCAAGCGTGTCAATGAGAACCGACAAACGCCCGCGCGGATCCTCCGCGAGAGCCTCTCCGAGTTCTTCTTGCGCCATCCCGGAATCGGGCGAGCCCAACCAAGCGTTGGCAACCTTACCGTCTACAAAGCGAGTGAGCACGACATTGTCGTCGCCGATGCTGAGAACGAATTCGCCGCCCTTGGCCATATCGAACCGCCGTTTCCGTTAGCTGCTGCCGAGGCTGTTGTAAATCGGGCCCATGACACCCGCGACGATCCACGCCATGATCGCGCCCGAGATCACGGTCATCGCCGGCTCGATCATCGCGATCATGGCATCGATCGCCTCATCGACATCTTTGTCATAAAAGCCCGTGACGTTATCCATCACGCCGCCGAGGTTCCCGCTGTCCTCGCCGATCTTCACCATGCGGCAAACAAGGCTGGGGAACTGGCCGGAGTTGCGCATTGCCACCGAAAGCGGCTCGCCGTTCTGCACCTGTTGACGAACCGTTTTCATCGACTCCTCAAGGCAGCGGTTGGTGACGACGCGTTGGGCCGTTTCCAGGCACTGAAGGATAGGAACTCCGCTCTGGAACATGACGGCGAAGAAGTGCGCGAAACGCGAAATTGCGAGTTTGGTGATAAGTTGGCCGAACACCGGAATACGAAGGGCGAGACAGGAAAATGCGTACCGCATCGTCTCTGAAGACTTCACCATGACGACAAGAACCGCCGCCACGGCGGCCGGAGTTAGCAGCACGACATGCCAGTAGTTCACCACAAAATCAGACGTCGCGATGAGCGCGAGTGTCACCGGCGGAAGCTCTGTCCCGTTGCTTCTCAGGAATTCAACGATTCCCGGAACGACGACGCCCATCATGAAGCCGAGCATGCCCATGATCAGCACCATCACGATGGCGGGGTAGCGGGCGGCCTTCTTGACGCGCTGACGGATGGCGTCCTCCCACTTCACATGCTTGGTGAGATGACGGAAGGACTCCGTCAGTTTGCCGCTTTCCTCGCCGGCCGCAACGAGCGCCGAATACAAGTCGCCGAAAACCTTGGGATGCTTCTCGAACGCCTGTGACAGCGGCGTGCCGCCCTGGACGTCATTGAGAATGGTCGTCGTCAGGTCGCGCAGGCGCGGTGTATCCGTCGAATCACGCACGTCCGTGAGAGAATCCAGCAGGGGTACGCCCGCAGCCTGCAACTGCTCCAGGTGCACGAAAAATTGGATCTTTTCGCGCGCGCTGACGCCCTTGGCCATCGCCGTGGACAGCGCACTGGTCTTCACCGGCTTGCTGTCGATCAGCATGAGGCCGATTTCCTCCAACTGCTGATGGAGATCGGTCTCGTTGTTGGCCGACAGCTTGCCGCGGATCTGGCGGCCGGCATCGTTCAGCGCGCGGTAGGCGTATTGAGCCATGCGTTAGGCCACCGCGAGACGGTCGGTGAAGTCGACGATGTTCATGGCGGCCTTCAGGCTGGTTTTGCCTTCGAGCACCTTTGTCGTGGCGTCTTCGACCATGGGCACGAAACCGGCGCCTCTCGCGGCCTTCTTGATCGCCGGCAGCGGAGCATCCTCGATGACAAGCGCGTCCACCTCATCGTTGAACGGCAGGATTTCCGAGACCGCGATGCGCCCCCTGTAGCCGGTCTTGCGGCAGTTATCGCAGCCTTTGGGATGGGCGATCTGCGGTGGGTTGGCGGGATCGACGGCGAGAAGCTGGCATTCCTCCGCCGTCGCTGGCCGCATTTCCTTGCATTCTTCGCAGAGCTTGCGGACGAGGCGTTGCGCGATGATACCGATGACATTGCCCGCCATGAGGTTCGGCTTTAGGCCAAGATCCAAAAGACGCGGGATGCAGCCCGCAGCATCGTTGGTGTGCAGGGTGGTGTAAACTTGGTGGCCCGTCATGGCGGCACGGAGAGCCATGGTCGCGGTGCCGCTATCGCGGACTTCCCCCACGAGAATGATGTCCGGATCCTGGCGGAGCAGGGTTCGAATCCCTTCCGAGAAGCTGAGCGAACTGCCTTCGCGCACCTGCGCCTGACGGATCAGCGAAAGTTCGTATTCGACCGGATCCTCGAGCGTCATGATGTTGACGTCGAGCGAGTTGATATACGCCATCATGCCGTAAAGCGTCGTCGTCTTGCCCGAGCCGGTTGGACCGGTCACGATGATGATGCCTTCCGGCTTCTGCACCATGCGCTTGATGAGCGCGAAGTTGTGCGGCGTGTACCCCAGCTTGTCGATCGTCACCAGCGCTTGGGACTTATCGAGAATACGAAGGACGACGTTTTCGCCGTGGATCGTCGGCAACGACGAGGCGCGGAAGTCGACCTTGCGGTTACCGATTTCGAGCGTGAAGCGACCGTCTTGCGGATTGAGGCGGTCGGCGATGTTCATGCCGCCCATCAGCTTGATGCGGTGACAGGCCGCGGCCCAGTGACGTTTATGGAGCGTACGGATCTGCGTCATTTCGCCGTCGATGCGGTAGCGCAAGCGCAGGAAGTTGCCTTCCGGCTCGAAGTGAACGTCGGAGGCGCCGGTCTTGATGGCGTCGAGCAGCAGCGCGTTCACAAGACGTACGAGCGGATGGAGGTAGCCACCTTCCATCTGTTCGACGTACTGGGTTTCCTCGTCCTCGCCGGACTCCAGCGATTCAAGTTCTTTGAGCACGCCTTCGATTGAAAGCTCGTGGCCGTAGTATTGGTCGATGGCCTTCTGGACTTCGGTGTCCGAGCAGACGAGCGGCGCGACATTCGTGCCGGCCGGGAAGAAGCGCTTGACCTTGTCGATGGCGAGAACGTCGTAGATGTCCGCCATGGCCAGGCGAAGCGTCTTGCCGTCGAAGGAAACGGGAAACGCGCGATAACGCTGCGCGGCTTCCTTGGGAAGGAGGTTGAGAGCTTCGGCCTCGACGACCGTCGCGCCCGGCACGAAGCGCTGATAGCCCGAACTTTCCGCCAGAACCGCGGACAGCGCCTGTTCAGTGATGAACCCGAGTTCGACAAGCAACTCGCCGAGCAACTTGTTGGATTTCGCTTTTTCCTGGAACGCGACCTCGAGCTGATCCTTGGAGATCAGTCCGCGCTCGACCAGAAGGTCGCCAATACGTGCTGTCGGTGCGGGTTTAGCGCCGCCTTTATCGCCGTCCATTCGAGACCCCCGTCCCCGCAAAAAATCAGTCGTAAATTCTATACGACCGGCCTGTTTAAGGCGAGGCTTTAGACGCGCTGCGGCACGCAGATTATGTAGGTTTTTAAAGGGTCATAGGGCGCTTCGTCGGGCGCATCGAAATGATTTTTCGCGTCGATAGGATCCCAGCGCGAGGTCGCTCTCACGCTTCCCGTATCGATCCGACCATCGTCGAGCCGTTGGTCGATTTTCAGTGCAGCATCCCCGGGAATCCGGGTTGCGCAAATTACGTTCTTAAGGCCGAGGTTGTCTTCCGCGAAACCAAATTGGCCTCCGAACAAGTTGTCTGGCATCGCCGACTGACCGACGAGGTTGATATCGCCGTCGAGAAGACCCGCCGAGCGAAGATCGCGCCAGGCGTCAAACTGCTCACCCGTAGCGTTGGCGTAGTCACTGAGAATGCCACTAATCCTTTGGTCGCCCGCGAATGAAACCGCCACCCCATTTACGACATAAACCGAGTTCGCCCTTCCCCATACCCCTGGCGCCCGCAGGTCATCGCCCGGCAACGCGCGGTATTGGGCTTCGTATTTGAGAATGTCGTCTTGAAATTGTCTAAGCTGGTTGGCCGTGACAACGCCGCGAGTCATATGCACCAACTCGCGCCCCTTCAACGTCATCAAGAAAATGAAGCCGAGAATGACGACGGCGATAATCATCACCAACGGCGCTATGCCGCGTTCGCTTTTTCCACACGCCCGCACGATCTCAAATCCTCCGCACGCCGGTGGCAACTGTAAAAAAAAAGAGTGCGAAAGGACACCCCTTCGCACTCTTTTGGTCGAAATTGCCGAATTCAGATCAGTCGGTGCTGAAGATAAGATCGCACTCACGCGCGCCGCTGACGGCAGCGGTGATCTTATAGTCGGTGGTCGCGCCGCCACAGACACCCGAGTTGACGTCCATATTGCGGATACGACCCGTTTCCGGAAGGCCGTCGTCGAACTTCTGATCAATCTGGAAGGCGCTGGCCGCAGTCAACGGCGCGTTCGCGGAGGCGACCGTCGTGGCGGACGTCGCCAAACGCAACCAGACGGTCGTAACAGCGCTTGCCGCTCCGCCCGTGGCCGTACCCGTATGGGTACCATGGGCAACCGTGAGACCCGTGTTGCTCCACGGAGCCGGTGGCAACGCCGACGGCGTGGCGCCACCCGAGAACACCGTCGCCGTCGTGGTGGTCAGCTGACCGCCGGCGAAGAGGCCGGATGCAACGAGCCCCTGGAAGTACATGTAATTTTCGCCCGAGGCGCCATTAGCTGCCGCAATCGATGAAACGTTCGTGCCGGCAACGCCTGTGCTTTCTGAAACATAGCCATTGCGGTTTCCGTCAACGACGCTGGAATGAATCTTTGTCGAGGCTTCGTTATAGTCGCCCGGAAGGGCTTTATAGCGGTCCAAAAAGGTGTTCTGAGCGGCACGGATTTGATCGTACAGCGCCATGACGTTTTTCTGGCGCGCGCTTTCGATCACTTCCTGGCCCTTCAAGATCCCACCAACGATCAATCCGATGATCACCAGCACGATCGACATTTCGATCAGCGTAAACCCTCGCTGATCACGCGACATATAACTTGGCATTTTTGAAACCCCCGAAATCTGAATGCTTTTCTAGCGTAGTCCGAACGGATCGCCCTATATCCGAATCTCGTACTTATTTAACACAGGTTCAGCGCCTTGCGCTAGCGTCTTTTGGCGCCAATTTATTGATATAATTCAAATACATGGAGATTAGTTAGGACTGCAAAATAATTGCGGTCGCGTCGTGTTTTATTCCGATTTCGTTTTCAATCTTTGGGAAACCTCGTTGAGCCAATTGATTTCCTCATGGGTCAAGCGGCTCAACTTTTCCGCGCGTACCTTTTCGATGGAGGCGTAGCCCTCTGCGAAGCGACCCAATTTTTCGAGAAGCAAAGCGGGGAACATCCAGACCCACGAAGGCATGTCGGGGAAGTCATAACTTGCGACGAGGCGCGCAATGGCGAGAGCGTACTCAGTATCCCCCAAACGATGATCGGCAAGTTCGATACAGCGCGTCAGCCAGATCCAATGGCGCCGCGGATCAACCGACGCCTTCTCGACCATGAAGTCGACAACACGGCGCAAATCGGCATTGTTTTTTGTGAAAGAGAAATACCGGCCCGCAAGGATGAAGTGGTGGTTGGCTTTCGGATCGAGTTCGGACAATGCGCGAAGCCAACCGATCACGTAGTCGTAATTATATTGGCTGATCGGCGTCACCGCACCGGCGCCGTCGCCCGCGTTCTGCAAGTCGATCGCGAGCCGACGATACAAGAATTGATCATCCCCAAAAGCCAAGGCTTTACGTGAGAGCTCACCTGGAGGCGGCGACAAGACAGGCGGACTCGCGTGAATGTTCCGATTGAGGCTTGCGAGGCCCGCGTGTGCGCCTGCAAGAAACAGGCAAAGCGCCGCCAACGGGAGCGGAACTTTCCCGACGTCCGACTTGCCGAACATCAGAACTGCCTGCGAGAAAGATCAAAGATCGACGCGGCCAACACCAGGGCTAAGAACACGAGCCCCTGCACAAAGGGAAACAACAGCTCGCCATTTTGCCCGTATACAAGCCATCCGGTCTGAGCAAAAAGATCGAGCCGCGGCATGATCAGCGCAAGCGCGTCCACGACGTAGTCCGAGGCTTTGACATCTCGCGCATCGGCCATGAAGTCACGGATACCGAGGAACAGTCCCATCAGGCGTGCGAGTGCATAGAAACCGAGGGTAAAGATCACGCAGGATGTGGCGCGTTCCAGCATCAATCCTGAGAAGATCGCGATCGCGACGACGATCCAGCATTCAAGCAGAAGTGAAAAACTCCAAACTAGTATTCCATCGGCGCTTGGAGCCACGCGCCAAAGCGCAAGCGCGAGGCCGACGACAAAAGCGCACGTCACCAGCGCAAAGCCCAACCAATAACCGACAACAAAGCTGCCGCGCGCGAGAGCGCGCGCCAGAATGCCCTCGACCTCCCGTGTCTCAATCATGCTTTGAACGTGGAAGGCCACGAACACGACCAGCCCAACGACCAGAACGATGCGTCCTGCACCCGCCGCGAAAACGACAACGGCTTGCGCCTGTTCAAGAAGCGCGGTTCCGCCGATAAAAACGGAAAGTGACGTGGCCCCGATCAAAGCGATGAGCAAGCCGGCGAAAAGCCGGTTACGCAACGCTGTGAGAACCACAAGACGAACCGTTGCCAACATGCTCAAACAGTCTTTCGGAAACGCGAGAAGCCCTTAGAAAACGATCGGCCGCGGATCCGGCGTGAAGGTCTTGTAGAGACGGATGTCCTCGTCGGAAATCGTTTCCGGCGCGTTGGCCAACGTCGCACGAATAAACACGACGAGTTCCGTCACCTTGTTTTGCTTGATGTCCTGCGACAACGCCTTGCCGACGAGTGGAACATCCATGATGCCCGGCAGGCCTTCGCGCGTGTTCTGGACATCTTCCTGCATCAAACCACCCATAACAACAGTCTGGCCGGATTCCATGGTCACCAGCGAGTCCATTTCACGCACCTCAACGATCGGGATCGGCGACGATACGATCGGCGTCGAGCTATTGATCTGCTGCGCCAATGCGATGCTCACCGCAACGCCCGGATCGTTGACGTAACCGGTCACGCGCGTGATGGAAGGGCGCATGCTGAGCGAAATACGGCGCGAGATCGGATCGATGGCGGGCTGAACGCTCATGATCATTCCGATCGGAACTGTTTTGATTTGGCTATCGACCGTCAGGCGATCGCGCTGCCCCTGCTGTGTGGCTTCCGTGAATGTGACATCCAGATCAAAGAAGACCTGGTTCTGCGCCACTTTCAGAATAGCGACTTGGTTGTTCAGTGCCGTCAAGCGGGGGCTCGACAGCGTACGGACCGTCCCGAACTGACGCACGAGTTGGAGCGCGAGGCTCAGGTCACCGTCATTCATCCATGCGGCGGTGAACGTCGGATCCGCCAAGGTCGCAGGCACAACTTCACGGGTGAAATTCGTTCCAATCTTCAGATTGTCGTTGGTGGCCGGGAAACGCAGATCGCCATTCGGACCAAACACCGCGTTCCAATCGATGCCCGCGCGATATTGGTCGTTCAGGGTGACTTCCACGATCTTCGCTTCGATGAGCACCTGCTGGTTCACGGCCGCGCGAACATCTCGCAAGTAACGCTCGATCGCCATATGTTGGCGGCGCGTAGCGAAGACGGTGATAATGCCCGCTTGCGGGTTAAGGCTGAAGCGGCTGGTCGCGACCGGCGCCACTACCGCCGCCGGTTGAGCCGCCGCTGCGGTCGTTGGCGGCGGCGAGCGGCCCTGATCTTCCTGCAGCATGGCGTCGAGTTGTTGCTGGCGGCCCTGAGTCATGGCCGCCACTTGTGCCGGCAACGCCGGCGCCGCGCCGCCAGCGCCAGCGCCCCCACTCGCGGGGGGCGGGGCCGCTGCAGGGGCTACGGGAGCCGCTGCGGTTTGCGGCACAAAACTCGCGTCGATGGCCGCTTGTTGGCGGCTGCGACGCGACTGAATGCTGCCGAGAATCTCGGTGATGTTCTGACCGATGGTAGTCCAGAAATTCGAGTCCGATGTTTGATTGACACTGGTCGCTGAGCGGTTCGAGCCGCCCGCGCCCGCGCCGGCGGCACCGATCGCAGCCGCGACCGAGGCTGCATCGGAGGAAGAACTGGCGGTCGAACTCGATGAACGGCTCACGTCGAGCACATCCATCCGATACTGCTCGAGATACGGATCGTCGATTTCCACACGCAACGTATTGCGTTCCATCTTGTAGCGAAGCTCCGCCAGCTCGGCGATGCGCTCGATCACCTCAATAAATGGGCGGTCCGTCGCGGTCATGATGATGCCGCCGCCGATGCGGGGGTCCATTTCCAGATCGACGCCCGCGCGGCGCGCGAGCTCGATGAGGATATCGCGGACTGGCGTGGTTTCCGTGACCGAGATAGAGACGCGCCGCGTATCGGCGAGTTCGGGCGCCGCGGGTGCGGCCACGACCGATTGGAAGCCGGGAATGGGCGGCTCAGCGTTCGCTGCCTCGGCGGGCTTATTTTCCGGACCGCGGCGGCCCAGGAGATTTGCATACTCAGATTTGTCGATACCGCCTGCGGTATCGTAGTCGTTATAATGAGCGCCGGAGCATGAGGCGAGCATCGCGGCGATGGCCACCAGCGCTACACCTGAACGCAGCCGCTTCGCCGAAGCGACGGCCGAAAGAACCCCAGCGTCCATCATAAATATCCCCCGTACCAAACCCATCAAAGACCCATGCAGCGTGACGCCGCCGATCCGTTATTTCCCCGAAGGGTCGGTGCTTGCCGGCGCGCATTTTCGCGCCGCCTCAACGCACACCCCAACCCGCCTAACAGGTAGCACGCACAGGGTTGCAAACCAAGACCGGAACCCTTTCGGGCGGCTTGTCGCGACCCAACATTACAGCGTGATGATCGCGCCCCAGAAAGCCAGCAAAAGCGCCGGGCCAAAGGGAAAATGGCTGTCCCGCCGATGACTTCGCACTCCAAGCAGAATGGCCCCTCCCGCGCCTATGAGCCCTGCGGTACCCAGCGCCGCCAGTAGCCAGATGGGCGGCAAAGCCAAGGCCGCCGCCGCCATCAGTTTCGCGTCGCCCATACTGAGACCCTGACGGATGAGCCGCCTGCCTGCCGTATCGAACGCGATCGCAGCCCCGAAAACCAAGGCGGCGGCGAGGACCGCAGTCACAAAATCGCGGTCGCCGACAGCACGTAGCGCAACGAACAGGAGGGCGAGAATCAACAACAGGCTATTGGGCAACCGGCGATGTTCGATGTCGATGATGGCGAGCGTCATCATGACCGGCGTCGCGGCCAAAACGAGAACGAGTTGGGCGAAATCGGTCACGACCAACGCAGCGATTGAAAACAACAGCGCCATGAGAATTTCGATGGCGGGATATCGCCACGAAACGCGCGCACCGCAGTGGCCGCATTTTCCCCCGTGCATCACCCAGGAAAACACAGGCACCAAATCCTTGGGCGTCAACGTGGTCCCGCAAGAGGGACAAGCGGATCGGCCCTTCGCGATACTCTGGCCGCGCGGCAACCGATAACTGAGCGCCGTGATGAAGCTTCCGAAGATCAACCCCAGCATAATGACGATGGGAAGCGCGCTGAGCGGCAGTGGCGCTTGAAACGGAAGCATCTATTGGGGTTTGGCGTTCGCCGATGGCGGATTTGCGGCCGAAGCCGCCGGAGCGGCGATCCCGAAGGCGTCCTGGGCACGCGCATAAGCCATTTTTGCCCAGTTCTGAAGCGGGGTGTTCAAGGCGAATAACAGCGCAACTGCGGCAACTTGCGCGGCAATCACGCCGTACCAAACCGGACGTGACCAACGGCGCGTCTTCGTTTTCCGCACGAGTTGCGGACTATCGGCGATGGCGCCATCCGCGTGTTTTTCGGTGACTTGGATCGCGCCCCCCCCATAGGCAACGAGTAGCGCTTTATCGGCCAGAATATTGATAACGCGCGGCACGAAATTCGCGGCCTTTGCGATTCGTTCCATCGCCGCGTCGGAGAAAATCGGGAACTCGATGCTCTCGATGCGACTGGTCTGCACGCGGTGCGCCATATAGTGGACCGCCTCAGCCACGCTGAGCGGACCGGTGTTGAAGGCGAACCCGATCCGTTGATTGATTTGACGGAGATTCGGCTGCTGTAAAAGATCATCCAACTCCGATTGCCCGAACATCACGATCTGAAGAAGCTTGCTACGCTCGGTTTCAAGATTCGAAAGCAGGCGAACGGCTTCGAGACCCGAGGCCCCTAGCGCCTGAGCTTCATCCACGATGAGCACGGCGTTGCGGCCCAACGCATGCTGTTCGAGGAGAAACGTGTTCAAGCCTTGGAGCATCTGCGAGCGCGAGCCCGTTTCGATGCCGAACTCCGCGCAGACCAGGGTGACGATGCTTTCGGGATCGACCTGCGGTGCGTTGAGATAAGCGACCGCATCGTTGGAGCCTACCAGTTTGCGTAAAAGCAGCCGGCACAACATCGTCTTACCGGTCCCCACATCGCCTACGACCTTCAGGATGCCGGTGTTGCGCGCGATCCCGAACAGGATCGATTGGATGATCTCGGTATGCTTTTCCGTGGGATAGTATTGATTGGTGTTGGGCGTGAGCGTGAACGGGTGCTCTTTCAGCCCGAAGTGACCGAGGTATGGCATGCCCCGACCCTGCCCTAACGGGCCCGCAGGAACCGCACCCGGCGTTCGATCTCAGTCGCGGACAGCTCGCTGGGACCACGGCCGCCGGAGATCGACGCGAGCACGCGTTCATAACTCACAACCGCCTGATCGCGGCGGCCCAGGTGATCAAGTACAAGCGCCATGTTGTAGTGGTACATGACGGTATCGGGCGCCAGCGCCAGCGCGCGGCGGAAATAGTCGAGCGCCTGCTGCAGCGAGCCAAGCTTGGCGTAAGCGAGGCCGATCTGGGCTTTGATCGGGCTGAAGGTGGCGTACTGCCGCTCAAGGTCCAGCAAACGGGTTAGCGCCTCTTGCGGCGCACGCTCGGCGGCGACGGCCGTAAGGTTGGTCAGCGCCTCGCGATTTTCAGGATCAAGTTTCAGCACGCTTTCATAAGCCCCCTGCGCCTCTTGGCCGCGGCCAAGTTTTTGGAGCGCGGCACCCCGGCCGAGCAGTGCCAGAATGCTGTTGGGTTCTTCCTTCAAGGCGTCATCATAAAAACCGAGCGCCATGTCGTACGAACCGCGGATCAGCGCGTCGTAGCCAGATGCCGCGTTGGAGCGTGCCGTTTTCGACACTTCACGCACGGTCACTTGGTTGCCGACGCCGGCCAGCGCAAATTCCGAGCGGCTGATGGAAATGGGGGGGCTGAGCATGCGCGCCGGGGAACTCGGCGCGAGCGTAGGCATTGCTTCGCCTTTTTGCGGCGTACGGGGCGCCGCCGGCTTCGCCGCTTCAGGCTTGGCCGGCGCGGCGGGAGCAGCGGCAAGCTGCGTTTCCACCGGGCTCGTCTCAACCGGAGCCGGCGCGGTGGAAGCAGCCTGTGTCGGCGCCACTGGAGGCGTGGCGTCAGCCGGCGGAAGCGCGGCAGATTCCGGTTGCGAAGCAACGGCGGTTGGCGCGGCCACCGCCGGCGCATCTGTAGAAGCAGGGGACGAAGGTGCAAGGGGCGCCGCAGCGGGTTCGGGCGCCGCTGGCGGCTGCATGATGGACGGCGCAGGCGCGCTCGCGACTTGCGTGGCGGCGGGCGGCATCAGACTGTCCTTGAACATCACAAACGCGACGCCACCACCGACTGCGATAATAAAAATCGCTGCCATCGCGACACGATTCAACACGAGGCCCCGTCCACCAACGGCCTTCAAAGCCCCGGACGCCGCTAGGCGATGTGGATCAAATTCCGAAGATGCTGATTGGCGCAGCTCATTTTCTTTCTCGGCCTTCTGCAAGGCCTTGTAGAGCACGCTCATTGACTATCGCCCCAAATCGCAACACGCCATTCGCAGCGCGTGCGACACCCCACTCTCGTCGCAGATCATCCCGCTGTACAATGGCCCGATTCCCGCCCGGCCATCGCACTTCAACCTATACGGATATGCCGTTACTGGCAAGCATCGGCACCGTATCAAAAAGCCACGGGATGTACCTGTAATCACCGCATTTTCGCGACCTCAACGCGGAGTAGATCTTAGCTCTTTTTCTCGCCACGCGCTCACAGGCGCGGTAGCGAAGGAACTTCAAACGCCTGAGGCACGCGGCCAGCGACATACTCGTCCCACATGTGCTCGTAGGCCCATTCTAGGTGGCGCGTGAATCGCGGTGTGTCGAACAGAGCGCAGGTGTCCCGTACCGCTTCAATCCGTTTGCGAAGGCCGCAGCGTAGTTCGTCATCAAGACCGATACGGACCGCAAGATCTTCGTAGTCCGCATACGACGAGGTCACCAATTCCGGAAAACCGGCCGCGCGCAAAATGCTCGCGCCCACGCGGGCCGGGAAAGCGTTACCCATGATCGTGACGAGAGGACACCCATTCCAAAGCGCGTCGCTAGCGGTAGTGTGCCCCGTATAAATTGGCGTATCGAGAAAAAGATCGCACGCGTGATAGCGTGCAAGATGCTCCTCTTGCGGTGCAAATGGCGCAAACTTTAGTCGCCCGGCATTGATGCCGCGCTGCTCCGCTTCTCGTTTAAGATTCTCGGTTATCTCGTCGCGAGGGGAATACAGCCATAGAAAGCTTTTAGGGACACGCGCCAAGATACTCATCCAGACATCAAAGATGTCGGGCATGAGCTTCCGAGGATCGTTAAAAGCGCAAAACACGACAGAATCGGCTGGGAAGCCATAGTCCGTTCGATCACGCATTTTCGCGCTGACTTCGCGTTTGCGATCATTGGCCTGATAACAATCGGGCATATACACAAGCCGCTCGTTGAACCACGGCTGCTGCTCCTGCGGCACAACCACTTTATCAACGATGATGTAGTCCGCCGAAGGCGTACCTAGCGTGCCGGGATGCCCCAAGTAGTTCACCTGAATCGGGGCGGGCCTCAAGAGAAGGATCGCCGTCGGCGAATTTTTGGTGTGCCCGGTCAGGTCGATCAAAATATCGACCTCGTCCTCAGCAATCTGAGCGGCAGCTTTCGCTACCTGCCTGCCCGTAAGATCGACAAAGCCGTCGAGAGCGCCGCGAATACGACGCCGAAACGGTGATTCCGCGCCGTCGAAAACACTGTATCCGCGCACATTAAAGCGACTGCGATCGTGAAGCTCGAAAACCTCGGCAATCAGACGTGCGACTGCATGATCGCGGAGATCTGCAGAAAGGTACCCCAACGTTATCGGCCGATCCGGTGTGCGACGAAACGTCCGGTCCATTGGGCGCCAGCCACGCGGCAACATAAGCGCTCCAACGTCGGTGGAACTCGCCGCGCATTTTTGCTGTAGCACAGGATCATCGGCAATATGCAGTGAGATAAATGAAGCAACCGAGTCCGGCCTTCTCAGCGCGGCCTTATGCGCTTCCCGACGCCACATGATCTCATTGCGCCACTTGCAGAGCTTGCGATTGTTCCAAAAGGCAAAAGAAGCGAGCTGTTCGTTGGTCGCTCCGGCTTCAAGAGCCGCAGACGCGACGCCCTCGATTTGGTCTCCGTCTTGACCATTTTCCAGAGTGGCACAAAGCAACGCGGCAGCCTCGCCGTACCACGGCGCCATCAGCAGAGCATAGCGCAGAAAATGTGATGCCTCGAGATATCGGCCCAGTTTGCGGATACGACGCGCTAACCGGAAAATGCGTTCGGTCGACGCGGGCGCCTGCAGCAGTTCACGTCGAAGCCCCTCCTCGGATCCTTCTACGACCTCAAAGCGCCATTCTTCGTGAAAGCCAAGTTTCTTTTTTAATTTATGGAACCCGCGCGCGCCCATCGGCGGAGTTGGCTGCGCAATCCATGGCGTTAGAATGGCGGAAGGCCGGCCGAGAGGCGCCGCCAACGCATCCAGTCGCTCCTGCGCCTCGACGTACAAAGGCGTAAAGATCACCGCCTGGGCATATGCGTCGTAGGCCAACTCAAATTGTTTGATTTGCTCGAGCGCAAGGCCACGACACATCCAAGCTTCGGATGACATCGGCGAAAGGCGGAGCGCCTCATCGATCGCCTTAAGGGCCTCATGGAACTTATTGTCGATGCCAAACTTGATCCCGTCGTTCAAGCGGGTACGCATCTGGATCGCAACGCGCGCCTGGTCGATCTCCGCATCAGCGAGGAGTTGGCCCTCGGTAATGGCCTTTTCTTTTAAACTTTTAAAATCAATTGCCATGTAGGGTTCTGGTTTTTAAATCGGCCGTAGTGACGGGACCGCGAAGGGCGCAGGAGCCTCGCCATTAAGGTACGCCGTCCACATGTGCTCGAACGCCCACTCCAGCTGACGAACAAACCGCGGCGTATCGAATAGGGCGCACATGCTACGGGCATTTTCAGTGCGCCTCCGAAGTTCGCGACGGATCTCACTGTTCAGTCCAATCCGCACGGCGAGATCCTCGTACTCACGCATCGTCGTGGTCACCAGTTCAGGTAGTCCGACGGCTTTAAGAATGCTTGCGCCGACACGCGCTGGAAAAGCGTTCCCGAGGATCGTAAGAACCGGACAACCGCACCACAGGGCGTCGCTCGCGGTGGTATGCCCGTTATAGGTGGGCGTATCGAGCAGCAGATCCGCGGCGTGATAACGGGCCAGATGTTCGGGGTTCGGGAGCCTGGCGGCGAACTTCAACCGTTGAGGATCACATCCGCGTTTTGCCGCCTCAGCTTTGAAATTCTCCGCGACCTTGTCCGTAGGCGCGTAAAGCCAAAGAAAACTTCCTGGTACACGCGAAAGGATGCGCATCCACACATCGAAGATTTCGGGCGAAAGCTTTCTTGGTTCATTGAAGGCACAGAAAACGACGCTATCGGCCGGAAATCCATAGTCGGTACGCGCGCGCATATTTTGGCTGACCGCGCGTTTGCGGTCATTGGCCTGATAGCAATCCGGGAGATGTACCATGGCCTCCGAATACCAGGGTTTGTGTTCGGCCGGCGCGATCGTTTCATCAACGATGATGTAATCGGCATTTGGATTGGCAGAAGTACCCGGGTCTCCCAGGTAATTCACCTGAACCGGCGCGGCGCGGCGCGCGATAATCGAATTTGGCCCATTGGCCGTATTCCCCGCCAGGTCGATGAGAATATCGACGCCGTCCGCGCGGATTGCTTCAACGCACGCGCGTGGCGATAACGCGGAAACGTCAAAAAATTTGTCGAACGATTTTCGAATGCGATCGCCGATTTCAGAGCCAGCGTCTGGCATCAAACCATACCCGATCACCTTGAAGCGAGTCCGGTCGTGAAGCTCGAAAACCTCGGCGATTAAGCGCGCGACCGGATGATCACGAAAATCAGGAGAAATATAGCCGATGGTAATACGACGCTGAGGGGAACGCCGAAATGTCGTGGGCATTTGAGGGCTCGCCGCCTCGAAAAGCTGCGACAAGGTCTCCGCGGCGCGCCGATGCAGCTCCGGATCGTCGACAACAAAATACGCATGCCCGGTTACCGACCGGGCATCGCTGCGGAAAGCCGCAGCTGCCTGCTCACGCCATATTTTTACGTTTGTCCAATCAACCTCACGCACCGCCGCAGCGTACGCCATTGCGGGAAGTCGGGCGTCCAGACATCCCGCCTTCATCGCCTCCGCCGCCACCGACAGCGCTTCGCCCGCGCGGGAGGCTGAGTTCAAGATGTTGCAGAGACCTGCAGCCGCGTTTCCATTCCACGGCTCCAAGAACAGAGCATAACGAAAAAAACTTTCCGCTTCTTTTTCGCGTCGTTGACGCTGCATACACAGAGCCAGTTTCGTCGCCAATTCCGCGGAATCGTAGGCGCGGGAAAACGCCTCGCGCAAAGCCTTTTCCGTTTCCAGCGGTTGCGTTTCGCTGACAACCTTCGGCGCAAAATGCTTCATAAGCTTGCGATAGGAACGGCGGAGCAAATTAGGTCGCCGTGCCGTGAGCCAGGGAACGTAAATAGAGGAAATGCGGCCTAGTGCAGCCGCGAGAGGGGCTAGGCTATCCTGCGCCTCGGCAAACATTGGCGTGAGCACGACAGCATTTTCCAAAGAGTCGCACGCTTGATCGAACCGTTTTAAGAGCCGCAATGTCAAACCGCGATAGAGCCAAGCTTCAGCAAAGGTCGGACAGACTTTGAGCGCTGCGTCAAATTCCAGCAGTGCCGGTTCAAGCATCTTATTCGCGGCAAGCTCAATACCCCGGCGCGCATGAAACCCGATGATGAGCGCAGCGCGAAGCTCCTCGTCATATTCAGGATTGTTCTCCACACGGAAATCCGGCGAAGAGACGTTCGGAGGAAGCCTCATATCCTAGTCTCGGCGATATCGAAGAGAGGGGCCATTTGATTTAGAGCCGGGCTCGAACGGTCCGCACTATTTATCCCGCGTGCCGCCGCAGCTTCTCCTGAATTTGCATCATCGCGTCCATGCGGCCGGCCTGACCGGCGAGGTCGGCCATGATGGTCAGGACGTGAGGATGCTTCACGCGCTTGATGACCCAGCGCGAAAGCATGATCCGCGCGAACAGGCGCAAAAGGAGCCCGCTCGAGGCCGGCGCGGCAACGACGGGCGCGAAAGAGCGGACCGACGCGCTGGGGTCATACGGCGCCTCGTCGTCCTTGGTGCGTTCCTGCGCCGCGGCGGCGCGGCGGTCCCGTCTGTTCATATCGAATCTCGTCGTTAAGGCTTCGATGACTCTCTCGCAACAGGCGCAAATGTACCGTTTTCGCCACCGCTAAACCAACTGGGTTTAGAGTGAGGTTTATATCCTTAAATACGGTAAAATCCGCCAGGATTTGCGGGGCCGCTTTTTAGACGAGAAAGGCCGGTTATTCGCCCGGAAAAGGCTATTTCACGGTGATCGTGATCTTCTCCGACACCACCGGCGGCACATGCGGCTTGTGGTCCTTATCGGCGAAGACCAGCTGAAGGGTGTGCTTGCCCGGGGCAAGCTTCAGTTCGACTTCGGTCTGACCCTTTCCGAAATGCATGACCTGAGGGTCGTCGATCGGCAGATAGGTGTTGAGCGGCGGGGCGTCCTTGTCGATGACGAGATGGTGATGGCCGGTGCCTTCGGTTTCGGTTCCGGCGGGGGCGACGCCCATGCCCTTCAGGCCGAATTGCACGCGCACCGGCGCGGACACCGTGTCGCCGTTTTTCGGCGCGATGATGTAGACCTGCGCGCCGGCAGCGGACGGCGTGTCGGCGGCGAACGCGGTCGAAATAAATGCGCCTGCGAGCACGGCGGCGGCCAGCGTGGAACGGATCATCGAAAACTCCCCTGCAAATGATGTGGGCGGATCGTAGAAACTCACGGCGTTTCTGGCAACGCCGTCCGCACGATGAAACGCCCTTCACCGGGCCTGCGATTGTAACGCGCGTCCCCGATCGTAACATCGATCCGGTCCTCGCGGTGCGTGATCTCGGCGAAGGGCAGCCGCGACCAATAGAGAAAATCGGCGATATGCACGTCATGGGCGGCGGCGCGCGCAACCATCGGGTCTTCCATATTGGTCGGCACGAGTTCGGGATCGAGATGAAGGTCAGGCCCTGGCGCCCAGGCAAAGGCGCCGAAGCCGTAGCGCCCCCCGAGATCGAAGATCACATCGCGGCGGAAGGGATTCACCGGAACCGGGCTTGCAACGACGGTGACGGGCGTACCCAGGCCCTGCCGCGCGACTTCGCGGGCGGTATATCCTTCGACCCAAGCGCCGGCGATCCCCATGGCGCTTGCATAGGATATGACAACTACGAGCGCGATCACCGCCGGTTTTGGATGAGCGGTCCCAGTCCAGCGTTCTTTACGGCGCGACAACCAGACGCCGATGGCCAGCGCGCCCCATAGCCACAGATCGATGATGAACAGCGCATCGCCATAGAACCATCGTTCGGAGAACGGCATCAGGCACCTGATGCCGTATGTGTTCAGGAAATCCATCAGGGGATGCGAAAGCGTGCCGATATAGGCAAGGCCCACCAGCCATCCGAAGCGCACCGGCGCGCGTGTGGCCGGCCGCTTTCCGCGCTTCGCCTGCCACCGGTCAAAGGCGAACATCGCTGCAGCCAGGAGGAGCGGCAAAACGACGAGCGCGATGGGCCCATGAGTCCATCCGCGCCGGAAATAAAGACTTCCGCGCTCAAGGAACATCGTGACGCCGTCGATGTCGGGCAGATTGGCGGCGATCATCAAGGTCGCCAGACCCAGACCGGTCTTGTTCTTGAGGCCGGCCTGGCCAAGCGCGGCGCCGGCGAGTGTATGAGCGAGATTGTCCATGGGAAACCGGCGCGCGGAGAGGAGGGCGGCCTCAAGTCTATAGCGGCGGGGATGGCCTGTGTATACTCCGCGGCCCCTTTCCGTCAGTACGTCAGATCCATGACAGAGCCCGAGCCATCGGCAACCGTCCCCAAGCTTTCCCGCGCGCGGCGCGCGCTGTTGATCGCCATCCCAGCCATCGCGGCTCTGTCCCTCGCCGCCGGTGTAACGGATTACATCAGTCTCGATACGCTGGCCGCGCACCGCGCGGAGTTGTTGGATTTCGTGGCCGCGCACCGCACACTTGCCGTGATCGTCTTCACGGCCTTCTATTTCGCGGGCGTGGCCCTCAGCATCCCGGGCTGGGGCGTTCTCACGATCCCGGCCGGCTTTTTGTTCGGCCCCGTGCTCGGCGCCGCCATTGTGGTGTTCGCGGCAACATCCGGGGGCGCCGTTGTGGTTCTTGCCGCGCGCTATGTGCTGGCGGATTCACTGCGCGCGAAAGCCGCACCCGCCATCCGCAAACTCGAGGCCGGATTTCAAGAAAACGCGTTCAGCTACCTGCTGGCTTTGCGGCTTACGCCGGTGCTTCCCTTCTTCCTCGTCACCCTGGCCGTTGCGTTTCTCGGCGTGCGGATGCGAACGTTCCTCGTTGCGACCGCCCTTGGTCTTATCCCGGTGGCGTCGGTGTACGCGACGCTGGGCGCCGGGATCGGGCATGCGCTTGAAGTCGGCGCGCACGACCCGCTCGCGGCGGCGCACGAGCCGACGATGATCGGCGGCCTTCTCGGGCTTGCCGCGCTCGCGCTGCTGCCGGTCCTGGTGAAGCGTCTGCGGCGCGGCTAAACCGGGCGCGCCACGAAAAGTGTGTGGGGGTACGGCGTCCAGTGCGCAAGATGATGGATCTCCGGCGCAAATCCGGTCTCGCGTAACAGGGTGGCATTCTCCGCACATGAGCGAAAATGAAGGTCACCGGTCCCGAGGGTAAGGCCGGTGCCGGTCATCACCTTTTCTTGCGCCCGCGCCACGGCGTATTTCCAGGCCGGATGCGTATCGTTGGTCTTCAACAAGAGAACACCGTTCGGCACGAGTAACCTCCGGCACGCCTCCAATAGGCTGCGTTTCAACGGGTCGGGCAGAAGATAAAGAACGTCGAGCACAATGACCGTCTCGAACTGTTCGCCCGTCACGGACTGCACAAGACCCTCGCGGAACGTAACGGACGGGAATTGTCGGCCGGCGCGCCGGGCTACTGAAATCTTGGCCGGCGACGGATCGATGCCGACGATTCGTCGCGTCGGATCGCCGCCGGCCAGCGCGAGACTGAACAATCCATGCCCGCATCCCACGTCGAGCACCGCGCCGGTCCGAGGCACGCGTCCGGCGATGGCGGCCAGCGGCGCAAGCATGTGGCGCGCAAATACGAACGCGCGGGTTCCACGGGATTCACCGCGATAGAGCTTTCGCGCACCGGTGAAATCGGCGGTCGTCACGGCCGCGTTCCTCTTAGGTCGAGAACATAACTGAGGACCGCATCCATGCGCTTGACTTCAACAACCGTGGGGCCCTCGGGCCGTACGCGGCAGCGCGGGTTCGTGATATCGCCGCCCATGAAGAAATCCGCCTTGGTGCGATCGTCCGTGAGCTCGATACCGTCGGTGAGATAATAGCCGGCGGAGGTGTTGGCGCCGCACACAAAGAGCAGCGCCTTTTCCGGCACGGGCCGGCCCGCGGCACGTTCGTGCGCGAGGAATTGCGCCAGGCGGCCCGTGGCCTCCTTGTAGGACACTCCCCAATAGTCGAGTTCAAAACGATCATGCGCGCCCTTCAGGCCGCCCGTCAGACTATTGAAAGCGAGGTATTGGTAAGGATGGACGCGCGCCATCACGATAACGTCGCGCACGACACCGAGAATAAGAAGCCCTGCAAACCCCGCCGCGAGCAGGCGTCCGCGCCGTTCAAGGAAACCGAGGGTCTGATCGAGCCCGATCGCCGCAAGCACGACCAATTGCGGAACGACAAAAAGGAAATGCCGGACCCCGTTGTAAGTGCTCGGCCGGAAGACGGCGAACGCCGCCAGCGGCACGACGACCGTGAGAGCGACATACAGATATTGAAGGACGCGCGGCTCGGCCAGGGCCGATAGACGCCATGACCGCGCCCGCGCAAGAACCTGCAGCGCCACGAGCAGCGCGCCGAGCAAAACGTACTCCGGCAGTTGCACCGCCAACAGCACCGCCAGATAACGCGGCGGAAGATCAGCGGAATTGATGATCTTGCCGGCCCACAACATATCCGGATGCCAGTAGAGATTCGCAGAATCGGTGAAAACGGAGACGATGTTCAGCGGGGCTTGCGCCGACCACGGCCACACAATCCCCATGACGGCGATCGCAATCGGCAGCGCGAAGACGAATGGACGTGCGGTCCAGAGCGTCTTCTTCACCGCCGCGCGCGTGCTGTCCGTCAGGAGAAGTCCCAGCGTCTTCGCGGCGACGACGGTTGCCATCTGGCCGATGAACGCAAATGCGATGATCCGCATGCCGAGGGCAAGGCCAAGACTGACCCCAAGGCCCGCGATCGTGCGCCAGGAGGCGCGCTCCTGGCCGAGCACGCGGCAGGTAAAATAGGCGACCCACACGCCGAGCCAGGCCAACGGCGCGTCTTTTGGATTGATGAAGCTGTGTCCGTAGAGCAGCGGCGTGCTGGCGAGGCAGATCACGGCGATCAACGCCGCGCGCGCCCCCGCCAGCAGGCGCGTGAGCTTCCATGCCCCAAAAAGACCGACGAGGAAGAAAACACCGCCGAGAAGATGGCGGGTCTCATATTCGCCGAACGGCGAGACGTTGGACGCAATCGCACTGACGAGATCGAAGAACCCGCCGTACTGATACAGGTTGATGAATGAGAAGGCCGAGCGGTCGTTGAAGCCACTTGTATAATAAGCAAGCAGCTTATGGCCGTAAGGCACATGAAGCTCTTCGTCCCAAGAGATCCCGTAATCCTGGAACGTCAGAAGGATGACGGCGGCAAGAACAACAAAGACGCCCGCGGTGACGGCGTTCGCCCAGGAATGCCGATCGATCGGACTGTCATCACTCCCGGCCAAAAACGCTCCTCCCAACGCAAGCGCACGCCCAATTCACCGTGGCTCCAAAACCGCCGATCAATTAGCATCTCGCCGGTACGTGTCCCAGACCTGATCAATAGCAGGTATGTCGTTATGGAAGCACTGATCATATTGGCCGCGTGGATCGCCGCCGTCGGGGCCGTTGATATCGCCGTCATCCGGCCTTGGAAATCACAAGCGGCACGCGCACCGCTCGCCGTCATGCTCGGTACGGCCGCGGCGGCATGGGTGATCGGCACGGGCTTCTTCGGCTACCGCCAACTGATCGCCGACGGCGCCTGGACGGGCGTCAGCATCGCGATGGTGTTCGTACCGGCGAAAGCGATCCTGATTTCACTCATTGCCTACGGCGCGGGCCGCAGCTTCCTGTCGGCCCGGGCGGCATCCGGCCCCCCCATGGCGAGATGGGCGTTACCCGCGTTACTCGCGGGCGTCCTGGTCTATTCCATCGGCTCGGATATATCGCGGCTGCATTCCAGCGCACTGGAACGCCATGCGCGTGATCCGGCGCTCACCGACGCCGAGACCGCCGCGCTTGCACAAAAGATCCGTGCGGGGGGCGCCGCGCGCGACGAGGCCGCCGCATTTCTTGGCAATCCGAGATGTCCGGCCGATCTATTGGCGGAGTTTGCCGTTTCGCCCGATGCTTATTGGCGTAGCGCGGTTGCACGCAACGATGCGATCGATCCGGCGATCGCCGCAAAACTCGCGGGCGATCCCGATGAACAGGTCCGCTTTTATCTCGCGTTCAATCGCAAGCTGCCGCCTGAGATCCTTGGTCAGCTCGCCGCGGATTCGAGTGACAGTGTACGCGACACCGTCGTTTGGACCGACACCTTGCCGGATGAAAGTTTCGAACGGCTGGTGAACGATTCCAGCGCCAAGGTCCGCGCGACCGCCGCACTTCAATCTCGGCTTTCAAAAACGCAGCGAGAGAAATTGCGCAACGACCCCGAGGAGCGCGTGCGCGAAGCGGCGAACCGGTATGGCGGCGAGTAAATGGCGTGCCCGAAGGGATTCGAACCCCCGACCTTCGCCTTCGGAGGGCGACGCTCTATCCAGCTGAGCTACGGGCACGCATGGAGCGGAACATACGGCATCGGACGGGCCGGTGCAAATGACTGAAAATCAGGGATTTAAAGCCTTTTGCAGGCGCATGGTCGCTTCGTCGTCCGCGTGCGAGGGCAGCGGGGTGTTCGGCCGCGTGATGAACGAGATGATGTCGTTGAGCACGAGCGGCGCCTCCTTATCGCGCAAGAGGATATGCCAACCGTTGGGGTAGAAGGCGATCTGCGGACGCCGGTTGGCGCCGGCCATGGCCATGAGGGCTTCCTGCGTCGGCGCCTTTGGGATGATCTCGTCTTTCGCGCCGTAAAGATAAAGCGTGCGCGCCTGAATTTCGCCGACCCGTGCGAGCGCTTCATCCATCAGGTTGGACAGACCGTAGATGGAATCGATGCGCGTTTCCTTGATGAACAAAGGATCCCGGCCGTTGTCCCGCAGCATTTCGATATTATCGCTCGCCTGATATCCGAGGCCCCGGCCCGACGGCTTAAAGCCCGGCATCAGGCGCACACCCACCCACAACGCCATCCGATAGGTGAACGGCATCGTTGAACGCGCCCACACGGCCGGCGCGGCCAAAATGGCACCATCGACGAAACCCGGCACGGAATCGGCAAGACCAGCGATCACCACCGCGCCGCCCATGCTCTCGCCGAGCGCATAGATCGGCACGCCGGGATAAGTCTTGCGGAGAAGGGCCACGAAATCCTTGAAGTCTCCGACCATGGCCTCGCGGCCCGCCCAGATGCCGGCGTTCGGAGACTTGCCGAACCCACGCTGATCGTAGGCGTAAACAGCGATCCCCGCCGCGGCCAGCGTCGGACCTACGCCGGGCGCGTCGGGCACCTTGTCGAACGCTTTGCTGTAATCGTTGAAACCGTGCAGCGCGAGCACGATGGCTTTCGGCATGTTGTCCGCCGGAAGCCAACGGCGCACCGGAAGCTGAAGGCCGTCGGATGTATTGAACACACTGTCCGAGAGCGCGGCAGGCCCCGATGTCGTGCCCGCGGGAGCAACTTGCGGCGCGCAGGCGGACACAAACACGAGCGCCGCGATCACAAGCGCCAGACGCCGCCAGAACACAGGTTTTTTTATGTGCGCGATCTCATGCGAAAACCGGCGTCCACGTTTCGGGATCACGCGCTAGACCTCGGCGCGCTCGCCCGGCGCGCGGGCCGTAAGCTGTAGAAAGATATCCTCGAGCTCCACTTCCTCGGTGCGCATATCGGCGATGGGAAGACTGCACGCGCGCGCAACATCGAGGATCTCGCGCATCGCATTGGAGCTGGGACGATAGGCGATGTGAATTTCGGTCGGCGACGGCTGCGTGGCGCCGAGCTTCTTGAGCGGCTCGGGCACATCGGCGAGGGATTCAGAAAGGATGAAAGTCACCGACTTGTTGTCGAGCTGGCGAAGGAGATTGCGCTTGGTATCGCAAGCCACCAGCCGGCCGTGGTCGATGATGGCGATGCGATCGCACAGTTCTTCAGCTTCCTCGAGATAATGCGTCGTGAGCAGGATCGTGGTGCCCATGGCGTTCAGTTGCCGCATGTGTTTCCACAAATGCTGACGAAGGCCTACATCAACGCCGGCGGTGGGCTCATCGAGCACGATGATCGGCGGGGTATGCACGAGGGCCTTGCCGATCAGGAGGCGGCGGCGCATCCCGCCCGACAGCGCGCGGGCATAGGCGTTGGCTTTGTCGGCGAGGCCGATAACCTCCAGAATTTCGTCCGTGCGGCGTTCATTCTTGGGCACGCCGTATAGGCCGGCCTGCACTTCCAGGAGTTCGCGCGGGGTGAAGAACGGATCGAGGTTCAGTTCCTGCGGTACGACGCCGATGGCGAGGCGGGCATGGCGCTCGTCCGCGTCGATATCGTAGTTCCAGATCTTCACCGACCCCGAAGTCTTCGCGACGAGCCCCGCCATGATGTTGATCATGGTGGACTTGCCGGCGCCGTTCGGACCAAGAAGGCCGAAGAACGAACCGCGCGGGATTTGCAGGGAAAAGTCGGTGAGCGCGGTCTTCGTGCCCTTGCGCGACGTATAGGTCTTGTTGAGTCCCGTGATTTCGACGGCAAGATCCGGGAGGGCGGCGGCTGAATGTGTCATGCTTCTCGATAAATAGTGCGTTTTTGGGAGCCTTGAAAGG
Source organism: Pseudomonadota bacterium (assembly GCA_020160875.1). GTDB lineage: Bacteria > Pseudomonadota > Alphaproteobacteria > Rhodospirillales > Rhodospirillaceae > SHVO01. The sequence continues at coordinate 50,002 of JAIUPE010000004.1, read as the reverse complement.
CCCGCCGGGACCGCCTAAACACATAACTCCTATTCATCGCCCAAACCGCTCACGAAGCTGGGAACTACGTCATGGCCGAACCCACCGAAACCATCCACGTCGAATCGCCTGCGGTTGCCTGCGACGGCGGCGACGGCGCGCTGGGTCACCCGCGCGTTTTCCTGCGCATCAACCCGCAGGAAGGCGAGGTCGATTGCCCCTACTGCGGACGCCGCTACGTCCTCAAGGAAGGCGCCGACGCCCATCACGGGCACTAAAGCGGGGTTTGTTCGATTGGGCGTGCCCTTATCGGCGCGCAGGTAGGCGCGCATCTTACGAATGGCCGGTGGGGCCGGCCGCCGCTTCACACTTTTCCGGGTCACGCCCTTATGACCGCCGCCAAACGCATCTACCTTATCGACGGATCCGGCTACATCTTCCGCGCGTTCCACGCGTTGCCGCCGATGACCCGCGCCGATGGGACCCCCGTAAACGCCGTGTATGGCTACTCCAGCATGCTGCTCAAGCTGCTGGACGACCTGCGCGAACACGGGTCCGATGAACTCATCGCCGTCGTGTTCGACGCCAAACGCGCCACCTTCCGCAACAAGATTTACGAACTCTACAAAGCGCATCGCCCGGAAGCGCCGGAAGAGCTGAAGCCGCAGTTCGCGATCATCCGCGAGGCAACCCGGGCCTTCAACATCCCCTGCGTGGAGATGGAAGGCTTCGAGGCCGACGACCTCATTGCCACCTATGCGCGCCTCGCGCGCGCCAAGAACATCGACGTCTGCGTCATCTCGGCCGACAAGGACCTGATGCAGCTGATCAAACCGGGCGTGTCGATGCGCGATCCGATCAAGAACCGCGACATCGGGCCGGAACAGGTGCAGGAAAAGTTCGGCGTCACGCCGGACAAGGTCATCGAGGTGCAGGCCCTGGCCGGCGATTCCAGCGACAACATTCCGGGCGTCCCCGGCATCGGGGTCAAAACCGCCGCCGAACTCATCCTCAAGTACGGCGACGTTGAAACGCTGCTGAAGAGCACCGCCGAGATCAAACAGCCAAAACGCCGCGAAAATCTCGAGACTCACGCCAAAATGGCCCTGCTCTCCAAGCAGCTCGTGACTCTCCAAGACCAAGTGCCGGTCGAAGTCGGCCTTGATGAGCTGCACTGGAAGCAACCCGACGCCGAGGTGTTGCTGAAATTCGTGATGGAACAAGGCTTCAAGAGCCTGATCCCGCGCGTGGCGGCGAAGATCGCCTCGGACGGCGTCAAGGAACAGGCGGCCATCGACTTCCAGAAACGGGTCGGCGAGCGGCCTTCGGGTCCGACAATGACGTCCACGCCCTTGCATATGCCCGACCAAACCGGCGCGATCGACCGCAGCAAATATGAGACGATCCAGACCGCGAAGGCGCTCGAAGCCTGGGCGCGCCGTGCGCAGGCCAGCGGCTGGATCGCGGTGGACACCGAGACCGACGGGCTCGATCCGATGCAGGCCAAATTGGTCGGCGTTTCGCTTTCGATCGAGGTCGGCAGCGGCGCCTATATCCCGCTGCGCCATGTGGGCAGCAAAGCGCAGGGCACGCTCGATCTCGACGCGACCGCGACCGATGCGCCGCCGCAAATCCCGGTGGCCGAGGCGGTGCGCATCCTGAAGCCGATCCTCGAGGACCCCAGCATCCTGAAGATCGGCCACAACATCAAATTCGACATGCATATCCTCGCGCGCGAGGGCATCAACGTTGCTCCCGTCGATGACACGATGGTGATGTGCTACGTGCTGGAAGCCAGCCCGCAGGTGCGTCACGGCATGGATGATGCCGTGGAGCGTCACCTTAGTCATAAGACCATCAGCTTTGCCGAGGTCTGCGGCACCGGGAAAAACCAGATCACCTTCGACAAGGTGGCTTTGGACAAAGCCACGGCCTATGCGGCCGAAGATGCCGACGTCACCCGCCGCCTCTACGCTAAACTGAAGCCGCGCCTCGTGGGCGATCACCTGGTTTCGGTCTATGAGACCATGGACCGGCCGCTGATCCCGGTCCTGCACGAGATGGAGCGCAAAGGGATATTGGTCGATCCCGGCGTTCTCGGCGATCTGTCGAAGGATTTCGCCAAGCGCATGGCGGACTATGAGACCGAGATCCACAAGCTCGCGGGCGAACCCTTCAACATCGCCTCGCCCAAGCAGCTCGGCGAGATCCTGTTCGACCGCATGAGCCTGCCGGGCGGCAAGAAGAGCGCCAAGACGGGCGCTTACGGCACAGATGCCGAAGTGCTCGAAGAATTGGCCGCGCAAGGTCACGACCTTCCCGCGCGCGTGCTCGATTGGCGTCAGCTTTCCAAGCTCAAGAGCACGTATACAGATGCGCTTGCGAAGGCGATCAATCCGACGACCAAGCGTGTGCACACCTGCTTCGCGCAGACCATCGCCTCTACGGGCCGTTTGTCGTCCGTGGACCCGAACCTTCAGAACATCCCGATCCGCACCGAAGACGGCCGCAAGATCCGCCAGGCCTTCGTTGCGCCGAAGGGAAAAACGCTGGTGTCCGCGGACTACAGCCAGATCGAACTTCGTCTGGTGGCCCATGTGGCCGACGTGAAGCGCCTGAAGCTCGCGTTCAAGAACGGCGAGGACATTCACGCCGCGACCGCCTCCGAGATGTTCAACGTGCCGATCGAAGGCATGGACCCCATGGTCCGCCGGAGCGCGAAGGCCATCAACTTCGGGATCATCTACGGCATTTCCGGTTTTGGACTCGCACGCCAGCTCGGCATCCCGCGTGGTGAAGCGCAAAGCTACATCGAGGCCTACTTCGCGAAATTCCCGGAAATCCGCGCCTATATGGAAGAGACCAAGGCCGAAGCGCGCCGCCAAGGGTTCGTCACCACCCTCTTCGGCCGGAAGATCTTCACACCCGGAATCAACGACAAGAACCCGAACATGCGCGGCTTCTCGGAACGCGCGGCCATCAATGCCCCGATCCAGGGCGGCGCGGCCGATATCATCAAGCGGGCGATGATCCGCCTGCCGGGCGCCCTCACCGCCGCGGGGCTTGAGGCCGACATGCTGCTTCAGGTGCATGACGAACTGGTGTTCGAGGTCCCCGATGGGGAGCTGGATAGGGCCAAATCGGTGATCAAGAAGGTGATGGAGGAGGCCGCGCACCTCTCCGTCCCGTTGACCGTGGACGTCGGCTCCGGCCATAACTGGGCGGAAGCCCACTAATTGCTAAAAAAATAACAGGGCTCCTGAAGACGGCCATGATTCCGCCCCACCTATGGGGCAGGAAGAGGCGTCCCGCAGAAGCGGGCGCCGATGTGGGTAAAGGGTGGTATGTACGCACGCAGGGTGAAAATCGCACTCGCGGCCAGTGCTGTGTTGGGTCTGACGATCCCCGCCAGCGCCCAGGATACGACTCTCGCTTGCTTCGCGGCCAAGGCCGACACCGTTGAACGCATCGCCAACTGCACCGCCGCCCTCAACCGCCCGGGCCTCGCCGCCGACACCCGTTCGCTCGCGTTCATCACCCGCGGGCAAGCTTACGTCACCGCCGGAGATTCCAAGAAAGCCGTGGCGGACTTCGACGCCGCTCTTGCCATCACACCGAACGATCCGGTGGCCCGGCTCGCCCGCGGCAAGTTGAAGGAAGAGGCCGGCGATCTCACGCAAGCGGAAGCCGACTACACCGCCGCCATCGCCGCCGATCCCTTGGGCAAGAGTACGGTGACGGGCGAAGCCTTCACCCGGCGCGGCGCGGTGCGCATGCGGCGCGGACGTATGGACGCCGGCGTGGCCGATCTCGGCGAAGCCCGGCGTTTCAACCCCAAGGACCCCGGCCCATTCAAGGCAAGAGGCAACTACTTCCTCGAACGCGGCGATGCGCAAAAGGCCATCGCTGAGTTGGAACAAGCCACCGCGCTCGATCCGAAAGATGCCGAAGCTCATACGGTGCTGGGATACGCGCTGCTCCGCGCGGGCAAAGGGACCGAAGCGATCGCATCATTCAGCGCGGCCCTTAACGTGGATACTTCGAACAGCATGGCCCTGCGCGGGCGCGGCACCGCGTATGGGCAACTGCAGAACTACGAGGGCGCGATCGCCGATTTCACACGCGCGCTGCGCCTCGATCCGAAAGACATCGCGGCCTTGGAAAGTCGCGGTGTTGCGGAATTGCAAAGCGGGGCCTATGCGGCGGCGGTGGCGGATTTCACGCTTCTGCTCGACTCCCGGCCCGGCGATCTGTCCGCGACGTTCCTGCGCGGCAACGCCCGCCTGCAAAGCGGCAATGCCGAGGGCGCCATTCAAGACTTCACGGCGGTCCTGCGCCGTCGGCCCGGCGACCACGATGCCTTGATGGCGAGAGCCATCGCCCGCCAGTTCGCCTCCGACTTCACGGGCGCCGAGGACGATCTCACGGTGATCCTCGACCGCGTGTCCGACGCGGCCCAGCCCCTCGCCAACCGCGGCTATGTGCGGATGATGAAAGGCGACTTCGAGGCCGCGGCCCGGGACTTCGCCGTGGCCATGGACCTCCCGGACGCCCCGGCGGAAATGACCGTCTGGCGGTTCGTGGCCGAGGCCCGCGCCGGGCACAAATCGACCGATCTTCTGAAAGCCACCGCCGACACCCTGACCGCCGACAGCTGGCCTGCGCCCCTGCTCCACTACTTCCTGGGCCGGATCTCGGGCGACCAACTGCTGTCCGCCGCAGCCAAGGACCCCGCCGAAGCCAAGGGCCGGGCCTGTGAGGCCTACTATTTCCTGGGTCAGGCGGCCCTTCTGTCCAAGGACGCCCGGCAGGCGATAAAGCTTTTCCAGGCCGCGCTCGCGACCGGAATGACCCGTCATACCGAATTTGTGGCCGCCAAGGCCGAATTGGCCCGCCTCGGACAACGGTCCTAGCCCCTAACAAGTGCAAAGACCTCGAACCAGACATACCTGCGCGATATTTTCGCCATAATACCCGCATGATATTGAGACGGTGGAGAACCTGGGGGCCATTACAAGCGTTAGGACGCGTGATCCCAGTGAACAGTGAGGTTTCGTGGCTTACCGTATCGCCCTAGTCGATGATGACCGTAATATTCTGACGTCCGTATCCATGGTGCTGGAAGCCGAAGGGTTCGGCGTGACCCAGTACCGCGACGGCGCCGAGGCCCTGCGCGGCATCTCGGCCGAACCGCCCGACCTCGCCATCCTCGACATCAAGATGCCCCGCATGGATGGGATCGAGCTTTTGCAGAAGCTGCGCGAAAAGAGCCAGCTCCCGGTCATCTTCCTCACCTCCAAGGACGACGAGGTCGATGAACTCCTCGGCCTGCGCATGGGCGCGGACGATTACATCAAGAAGCCCTTCTCGCAGCGCCTGCTGATCGAACGTGTGCGCGCGGTCTTCCGCCGTCTGGAAGCCCAGAAGCAGATGGACCAGCCGGGCGTGTCGGCCACGTCACTGAAGCGCGGCGAGTTGGTGCTCGACCCCGCGCAGCACCTGTGCCTGTGGAAGGGCGCGGCCGTGAATCTCACCGTCACCGAGTTCCTGATCATCCAAGCTCTCGCGCAACGTCCCGGCCATGTGAAGAGCCGCGACCAGCTGATCGATGCGGCGTACGGCGAGCATATCTACGTGGACGACCGCACCATCGACAGCCACATCAAGCGCCTGCGCAAGAAATTCCGCGAAGTGGACAAGGAATTCGGGCATATCGAAACCTTGTACGGCGTGGGCTACAAATATAATGAAACGAGCAGTCCGGGCGCGACTTCGCAAGAAACCGAATAGGCCACGCGAAACACGGCCGGAAAAGTGCGGGAGTTCTCGGCCGTGAATCCTGACGGCGGCGACATTCGCCTTGATGATCTACGCTTGAGAACGGATGCCAACGCGACGGACGCGGCCGGCAAACGCGGACGCTTGCGCCGGATTTTCTCGCCACTGACGTTGCGCATCCTCGCGGTCAATTTGACCGCGCCTGTGCTGCTCGTGCTCGGCCTGCTGTTCCTCGATCAATATGAGGACACGCTGATCGCCGCCGAACTCGATGCCTTGCGCACCCAAGGCGAGCTGATGGCGGCATCCATCGGCGAAGGCGCGGTGATCATTTCCGAGAACGACGCGATCCCGTTGTTCACGCCGGAAGGCGCGATGCGCGTGATCGATCCTGATCCCGCGCGCCAGCTTCTCCGGCGTCAGGGCACCATTGCCCGCCTGCGCGCCCAACTGTTCGACCGCGACGGCAAGCTGCTGGCGGACTCGCGTCTTCTGCAAGGTCCCGGCGGCGAGGTCCAGGTGCAGGATCTGCCGCCGATGGAGAGCAGCCGGTTCCTGCGCTTCGTCCACGCCGTCTACGACAAAACCATCGGCCGCCTGACCGTGGACCGCACGCTGGAACCTTACAACGACCAGATGCGGGCCAACGGGCCCGACATCAAGGAAGTGATGAACGCGCTGCAGGCCGGCGAAGCGGGCAACTCGGTGCGCCTGAGATCCGACGGCCAAAAGATCCTGTCCGTGGCTGTGCCGGTGCAGTTCTACAAACAGATCGTGGGCGCCCTGCTCGTGTCCCGCGACGGCAGCAATGTCGACAAGCGCATGTTCGCGGTGCGCGGCTCGATCCTCGGCATGTTCGCCTGGGTGCTGGCCCTGACCGTGCTCACGTCATTGTTCCTCGCCGGCACCATCGCCCGGCCCGTGCGCCGCCTCGCCACGTCGGCCAAGCGGGTACGCGATTCCAAGAACCGCCAGCACACCATCCCGGACCTTTCCAAGCGCAACGACGAGATCGGCGAGTTGTCCGAAGCCTTGCGCGATATGACCGAATCCCTGTGGCGGCGTATGGACGCGACGGAACACTTCGCCGCCGACGTCGCCCACGAGATCAAAAACCCGCTGACCAGCCTGCGCAGCGCGGTGGAGACCGTTGGCCGCGTGAAGGACCCCGAGCAACAGAAGCGGCTGATGTCCATCATCATGGACGACGTGGCCCGCCTCGACCGCTTGATCTCGGAAATCTCGGATGCGTCCCGTCTTGATGCGGAAATGTCCCGCGCCGAGATGTCCTCGGTGAAGATCAAACCGCTGGTGCAGGCCCTGTCGGAAGTCCAGAACGCCAACGACAATCCCGATGCTCCGCGCGCTCAAGTGGTCGAGGACCCGGCGCAGAAAGGCGATCTCACCGTGTTCGGCCTCGAGAGCCGGATCGGCCAGGTGTTCAGGAACCTGATCGGCAATGCGAGTTCCTTCAGCCCGCCGAAAGGCGTCATTTCGATCCGCGCCGGACGCCAGGGCCGCTATGTGATCGTGACCGTGGAAGACCAGGGGCCCGGCATTCCCGCCGGCAAGGAAGCGGCGATCTTCGGGCGCTTCTATTCCGAGCGGCCCGAGGGCGAGAAGTTCGGCACCCACTCAGGTTTGGGGCTTTCGATCTCCAAGACGATCGTGGAGGGCCACCGCGGCCAGATCTACGCCGAGAACATCATCGGCGAGGACGGCAGCGTGAAAGGCGCCCGCTTCGTGGTGCTGCTGCCGGCGGCGAATTGATGGCCGACATCATCAACCTGCGTACCGCGCGCAAACAGAAGGCGCGCAAAGCGGCGGAAGACAAAGCCGCCGAGAACCGCGCCAAGTTCGGGCGGACTCAGGGCGAGAAGAAACGCGATGCGAAGGTGAAAGACCTTTCCGCGCGCCATCTCGATCAAACCAAACTCGACGATTGATCCGGAAGGCGTTCAATCGACCAAGCGCGTCCGGGCAAGTTTCGCGATCTCGCGGGCGTGCGGATGATCCTGCGCCTCCAGTCCACCAATGACACCGTCCATATCCTCGCGCGAGCGGTTTTGGCTGACCTTCCATTTGCCATCGAGGGACACAATCTCCAT
>JAIUPE010000004.1:22194-42127 GCA_020160875.1 Pseudomonadota bacterium | reverse complement strand
TCTCCGTTTCCAGGCCGACGATGGCTTTCAGCATGGCATCAAGATAGGACGCCGGCGCATCCGTCACGCGCCACGGCTCGCTACGCGGGCCTTCATGCGTATCTGTGAGCGTGCTGACCTGCGCGAGCAACCATGCGCGATCCTCGATCACCCGCATCTGCCCGCGCGCTTGGACCATGATGTAGTTCCAGGTGGGCACGGCTTTGCCGGTTTCACGCTTGGTCTGATACCAGGACGGCGTGATGTAAGTATGCGCGCCTTGGAACACGACCAGGGCGTCCGATGAGGTCGTGAGCGCCTGCCACTGCGGATTGGAACGGGCGACATGACCGCGCAGAACACCAAGCGGCGCGGCGGCGGCATCCAATACGAAGGGGATGGCGTTCGCGACCGGAAGTCCGCCGTCGACGGAGATCATAAGTCCAAAAGGGTAAGCGCGGATGAGATCGTGCTTCACGTTGAGACGCGGCTCGACGAAATGCGCGGGCTGGTACATGGCGTTCTTCCAATGGCCGGACGAGGCCCATATTCTAGTGTCATGCCTTCGGACCTCCCGCATAGAATCACGCGCGCGAAACCACTGCTTGGAACGCTGGTGGAAATCCGCGCCGCGCTTTCGGATACGGATGCGGCCAACGCGGCCATCGACCGCGGCTTCGCGGCTGTGGCCGAGATCCACCGGCTGATGAGCTTCCATGAGGTCACAAGCGATGTGAGCCGGTTGAACCGCGAGGCCTCAACGCATGCGGTGGACGTCGATCCACGCACGTTCGAGGTCTTGCGCAAAGCCCTCGTCTTCTCGGAACGAAGTGACGGCCTGTTTGATATCACGGCCGGAGCGCGGCTGGTGACATGGGGCTTTCTGCCGAAACCGGAGGGCGCGCCGGCGCCATCCGAGGGGTCGTGGAAAGACATCGTGATCGAAGACCAAAATCGCGTGCGCTTCCGTAAACCGCTGTGGATCGACCTCGGCGGGATCGCCAAGGGCTATGCGGTGGACGAAGCCGTCGCAGCGATGAGCCTTCCCAAGGACGTTCAAGTCTACGTGAACGCCGGAGGCGATCTTCGGGTCGCGGGCCCGCTGGCGGAGCCGGTGAGACTGCGCACGGCGATTGAGATGGACACCGTGCCGGTGATCGAAATCGAGGACGGGGCGCTGGCCAGCAGCAGCGGCCGCGAGCACCTGAAATCCTTCAAGGATGGACGGGTCGGCCCCCATGTGGGACGCCAGGGGATCAGCGTCGGCGCCGATAGTTTCACCTCGGTGGCGGCTCCTGATTGCCTGACCGCCGACGCCCTCACCAAGGTCGTGCTGGCCGCGCCGCGGGAGGCCGAACCAATCCTTGGCCATTTTGGCGCAATCGCCTATTTCTATGACCCAAGCGCCGGCTGGGTGACGTTAGGGGCGTAGGGGGTTTTTAGCTACATGAGCGAGAGAGTTGAACGCGGCCCGTTGAAGTTGCCACGGGCCCGCCGCTGGACGGTTTATGGCGTTTCCTTCGTGACCTGGATCACGGGGGCCCTCTGGCTGATCTATCACTACTTCATGGCCACCGAAGGCCGCTTCGGCCCGGAAACCCACCCCCTGGAGCCCTGGTGGAAAGTGATCCACGCGGGGGCATCGTTCTTCGCCGTGGGCATTCTCGGCCTGTTGTGGGGCGTGCATATCCTGAGGGGCTGGAACGCCAACTGGCGGCGCTGGTCGGGCGGGACGCTGGCCGGCTTCTTCTTCGCCCTGACGATCTCGGGCTACGCCCTCTACTACATCTACATGATCAACGAGGACTGGAAGGGCTATACCTCGATCATCCATTGGGTTTTGGGCCTGGTGTCGATCGTGGTTTTCTTCGTTCATTGGCTGTCGAAATCGAAAGCCAAGGGTAGCTAACAGGTTAGTGATGAGCCGCCCCACGGGGCTGTGATAGGTTTACACCATGCGTAGCAAGCTCCTCCTCTTTCCGGCCGCTATCATCGCCACGGCAGGCGCCGTACAGCCCGCGATGGCGGGCGCGCAATATCTGACCGCCGAACAGGCGCAGGCGCTGCTGTTTCCGAAGGGCACGACCTTCACCGAAGACTTCCGCCTGCTGACCGACAAGCAGATGCGTGACATCCGCGAGTTCAGCGGCATCGAGCTGCGTGACCGGAAAGTCCGTGCGTGGAAAGCCTCGAACGGCGACTGGTTCTTCGTGGACCATGTGCTCGGCAAGGACGACACCGTGTACTACGCCCTCGCCCTCAGCCCGAAAGGCGAAGTGAAGGGCCTTGAGGTGATGGAGTGCTGGGAGCTGTACTCAAAAGTCCGCCTGCCGGAATGGCGTGCGCAGTTCAAAGGCAAGAAGGACGGTGAGCTGCGCATCAAGGGCGACGTCGAGAGCATCACCGGCGTGACCCTTTCGTCCAAGCACATCACCGAAGGCGTGATCCGCATGCTGGCGACGTACACGCTGGTGTTCTCGGATCAGGCGACCACCGCCGGGAACTAGCCGCCGCCCGTACGCCGGGCGAGCCCAGTTGTTTTTTGCCCCATTATCGCCTTTGTCCGCCGCTACGATGCGGCAGACACGCGCGTTATGAACTCACCACGATATGAGCTCACAACGCATGATGTGAGCCCCAACGTGAGCGCAGTTACCACTGCGCGCGGGGCGATCATCACTTTTTCGCCCGACCTGAATGTTGACACTTTTTAAGGTCACGGGTTGTACGAGAGGTGGCGTAATGACACCTCGATAATGCCAATGACGAAAGGGGGAATCTCCGATGCGTATTTTGAAACTTTTCCCACTTGCGGCTGTGAGTCTGCTCGCGCTCTCCGGGTGCGCCGGCAACGCCTTCTCGCCGAACACCTACTCCAGCAACGCCGTGCAGCTCGCCAATAAGGTCGAGCAAGGCACCATCATCGGCTACCGCGAAGTGAAGATCAGCGCCAACGGCACCGTCGGCACCGTGACCGGCGGCGCGGTCGGCGGCGTTCTTGGCGCGGAATATGCGAACTCGGCCCTGGTGGCCGTGAGCGGCACGACCATCGGCGGGATGCTGGGCAACGCCCTGGAACATGCCGCCCGCGATACGACGGGCTGGGAATACATCATCCGCAAGGAGAACGGCGACATGCTGTCGGTGACGCAGCGTGAAGCCGCGCCGCTCGGCCTCGCCCAGCGCGTGCTCGTGATCATGGGACCGCAGGCGCGCGTGGTGCCGGATTATTCCGTGCCGCAGGAGCCAAAAGTCGCGGCCGCGCCGGAAGAAAAGAAAGAAGAAAAAAAGGAAGCCAAGGCCGAGCCGGTGAAGGTGGAAGTGGTGCTGTCGCTGCCGCCCGGCGTGACGGTGCAGCCGCCGAAGACCGAGGACGCGAAGGATGTGAAAGTCACGGCGGCGGCGGAAGAACCCGCGCCGGCCCTGCGCCCCGACCCGCTCGCTGAAAAACTGTTGAATGCGGTGACGCTGCAGATGCCGCTGTCCGAAGTGCTGCTGGATAAGCCGGCGGCTGTTGTGGAACCGGTGTCGGAGCCGGTTTCCGAACCTGTGAGCAAAGCCGCACCCACCGAAACGGAAACGGTCGCGGAAGCCGCCGCCGAGCCAGCGCCCCCCGTCGTGCCGCCGAGCGAGTAAACACGAGCTATGCGGAATGTCTTACGTGTGGCGACAGCGGCGACGCGGCGACAGTTTCTGAATTCCGCTTTCAACCGAACGACTTCGCCCGAAATCGCACCTGGCGACAGTTTGGCGACGCCTGGCGACAGTTGTTCACTTTTGGGCTGTTTTTGAGCTCTCAAGGGGCGTGAGCCTTGCGTGAAGCGCATGGCCTGAACGAGCGCGCACCGACCCATTCTCATCTCTTCTGTTGATTCACGATGTCAAAGATCCGCCTACGCCGCTACGCGGCTTCGGCGCGACAAGCCGCCTCGCAGCGACTTTTACCGCATTATGATGCGCTTTTACGGAATTAATTTGGGAAGAATTTTCGCGCGTGATGCGGATTTATTTCCCAAATAAATTCGGGATTGTGCTGCGCGCGAGTCGTCAGACAGCGGAGGCGGCCACGGCACCAAGCACAACAATGAGCCAGGATGGCGCACGCACGGCGACCAGCAGCACGAGCAGGACCGTCGCGATAGCGGCATCCACCCCGTTCGTGATCGCTGTAGGCACGATGAGGGTCGCAAAGGCGGCAGCAAGTAAACCGACCACCGCCGCGTTGACGCCCTGGAGCGCGGCGCGGGCATTGGCGTGACGGCGCAGGCCGTTCCAGAATGGCAGCACGCCAATGATGAGCAAAAACGACGGGAGGAAGATCGCGAGGATGCAAAGAAGCGCGCCCCAGCCGCCCGCGATGGCGGCGCCGAGAAAGGCGGCGAAGGTGAACAGCGGGCCCGGTACGGCCTGGGCGGCGCCGTAACCGGCGAGGAACATCTGGGGGTCGATGAGGCCCGGCGGAATCACCTCGCGCTCCAGGAGCGGCAGCACGACATGGCCGCCGCCGAACACCAACGCGCCCGCGCGGTAGAAGCTGTCGAAGAGGCGCACAAAGAGGTCTCCGTTCGAGGCGACGAGCGGAAGCGCGATCAGCAATCCAAAAAACAGGACGAGCGCGGCGATGGATGCCGGTTTTGATAACCCGGTGGGAAGATCGGGGAGCGTGGCGCCGGGTGCGGGTTTTAGGGTCAAGCGGCCGAGCAGACCGCCGAGAATGATGGCGCCGACCTGTCCGGGCGCCGTCGGCATCAAGATCGCGATGGCCGCAGCAATGACGGCGAAGACAATACGCGGAAGATCCGGGCACAAGCTGCGGGACATGCCGATGATCGCCTGGGCCACCACGGCGACGGCGGCGATCTTGAGGCCGTGCAGCCACGGGGCATTCGCGAGATCACCGAGGGCTCCTGCTCCATAGGCGAAGGCGGCCAGCAGCAGCGCCGACGGCAGCGTGAAGCCGAGCCAGGCGGCGAGCGCGCCAGGGAGCCGCGCGCGCGTCAGTCCGATCATCATGCCGGTCTGGCTGCTGGCGGGACCGGGCAGGAATTGGCAGAGCGCGACGATCTCGGCATACGCCGAATCACTCAGCCATTTGCGGCGCGCCACGAACTCCGCGTTGAAATACCCGAGATGCGCGACGGGCCCGCCGAAGGACGTAAGGCCGAGCTTCAAAAAGACGAAGAACACTTCGAACGCGGAAGCGGAAGCGGATTCCTCGGGCGGTATGGAGACGTGATCAGCCATCAGGCCGATCTTACAGGGTCACGGGCACTTTCGGCGTGAAGAATTTCGGCCACAGCATATTGAAGGCCAACCCGGCGATAATGAGACCGCAGGCGACGATTTTCCACGCGGGCAGGCTTTCCCCGAGCAGCGCGACCGAGGCGCCGATGCCGAATACCGGGACGAGTAGCGAGGCGGGCGCGATGGTCGCGGCCGGATGGCGCGCGAGCAACCAACCCCAGGCGGTGTAGCCGAACAGGGTATTGCCGAAAGATTGCCAGAGCACCCCAAGCCAAGTGGGGAGGTCGGCCGCCGCGAGTCCCTGCTGGATCGCGGGCAGGCCGTCATAGAGAAGCGAAAGCACGATCAACGGCGGGATGGCGAAGGCGCTCGCCCACACGACATAGGACAGCATGTCGACCTTACCGGCATAACGCGCGACGGTATTGCCGCCGGCCCAACTGAGGCCTGCTCCGAGCACGAGAATGAGACCGAGCGTCGTCGCGCTGCCGTCGGTGGAGACGGCGATGACGAGGACGCCCGCGACCGCCACGAGCAGCGCGAGCCATTGATAGGACTGCACCCGCTCGCCGCTGAACCAGATCGCAAGGCCGATGGTGAAGAACACCTGCATCTGCACGACCAGCGAAGCCAGACCGGGCGAGATGTGGCTTTGCACGGCGATATAGAGCAGGCCGAACTGGCCGACGCTAATGAGGAGGCTGTAAGCGGCGAGCTGCTTCCAGGGGACGTTCGGGCGTTTGATGAAAAGGGCAGCCGGGAAGAAGACGAACACGAAACGCAGGCAGGCGAACAGGAGCGGCGGCAGATGGTTGAGGGTCGTCTTGATGACGACGAAGTTCGTGCCCCACACGGCGACCACCGCGAGCATCAAAAGCATGTGCGAGACGGGAAGCGAACGGGAGTGCACGGGAAAGCCGCCGGACATATTTTGGAACGCCTTTATTACCGGTTTTGTAACACGGGCGTTAGCGTTCGTTGGGGCGGGTCAGGCGTGCGCGGCGGGCATGGGTGGATAATTTCATGTCTTCAAGATCCAGGACGCCCCGGGAAAAACCGTCGCGACGAAGGCCTTTGTCTGGCCTATGGATAAGACGATCACAAATCATGCAAAAATCATTGTATTCACCGGCAAGCCCTCGCACATGACCTCAACACGAGCCGACAATCTGCGTGGAGCGGCCTGGATGCTGGCCGCATCGGTCGGTTATGCCGCCATCAACGCCATGGTGAAGGAGCTGAACGGCGATCTGCCGCCGGTGGTGATCACCTTTTCGCGGGCCGTGTTCGGCGTGCTTGCCCTGCTGCCCGTGTTCCTCGTGCGCGGGTTCGGGATTTTCCGCACGACCCGGCCCGGCCTCCACATGCTGCGGGTGTGCGGAAGCTTCGGCAATCTCACGCTCAGCTTCTACGCCTTTTCGCATCTGCCGCTGGCGACCGCGACCGCGCTGTCGTTCACCCAGCCGTTGTTTATGATCCTGCTCGCGGCCCTGGTGATGGGAGAAGTGGTGCGCTGGCGCCGGGGTCTCGCGACCTTGGCCGGATTTTGCGGCGTGGTCATCATGCTGGGACCGAGCGGGCTCGCCTTCAATCTCGCCGCCTTGGCGGGACTGGGCTCCGCGGCATCGCAGGCGGTCGCGTACGGCGTGATCCGGCACCGGAGCGCGGAGGACGGCGCGCTCACCATCCTCGCCTGGTTCACGGCCGGATTGCTCGTCCTTTCGGCGCCGCCCGCGGCGATGCTCTGGAAAACCCCGCAAGGGACGCAGTGGCTCTATCTGGCTTTTATCGGGCTCGTTCTCACCGCGGTGCAATTCTGCATCATCAAGGCCTTCCGGCTGGCCGAGGCGACAGTGGTGAACCCGGTGGACTACGCCCGCCTGATTTTCAGCGCGGTGCTTGGGTATTTCCTGTTCCAAGAGGTCCCGACGATTTGGACGGTCGTGGGCGCGGCGATCATCGTCGCCGCGACGCTATACATCCTCTTCCGCGAAGCGCGGCTCTCGAAAGGGAGATGAGCGCGAAATAGACTGGTAAGCCGCGCCCCAGCGTAATAGATGACGTCCCCTTCCAACGCGCACCCGGGGATCCTCATGAGCGCCTGCGGCCTGGATTTCGGCACCTCCAACTCGGCCATTGGCGTGATGCGCGGCAACGCGCCGGCCCTCGCGCCGGTCGAAGGCGACGCGACCCTCATCCCGAGCGCGGTGTTCTTCGACTACGAAAACAAGAACCGCGTGCAATACGGCCAAGAGGCCATCGGCTCTTATATCGCACAGCACGACGGCCGCCTGATGCGGGCGCTGAAGTCCATCCTCTCGTCGTCCCTGATCGATGAGAAGACCTTGCTCGGAAGCCGCATGGTGCCGCTGCGCGACGTGGTGAAGATTTTTGTCCGCCATCTCAAGGAAAAGGCCGAGGCTTTCGCGGGGCACGAACTCACGTCCGTCGTTCATGGGCGGCCGGTGCGTTTCGTCGACGACGACGATGCGGCGGACGCGCGGGCGCAGAGCGTTCTGGAAGACATCGCCCACAAGGTCGGCTTCCGGGACGTGTCCTTCGTCTATGAACCGATCGCGGCGGCCTATCACTATGAAGAGACAACGCACCGGGAGGAGACCGTACTGATCGCCGACATCGGCGGCGGCACGTCCGACTTCACCGTCATCCGCGTGGGGCCACAGCAGAAAACGCGCGCGGATCGATCAGGCGATATTCTTGCGAACGATGGGGCCCGTATTGGGGGCACGGACTTCGACGCGCTTTTCAGCCTGGAGGCCGTCATGCCGACCCTCGGCCTCGGCACGCGGTTGATCGAGAAGAACCTGCCGATGCCGAACAGCCTGTACATCGAACTCGCCACATGGGCGACGATCAACTTCGCTTATACGCCCAAAAATGAACGCCTGCTGCTTGAGCTGATTCGCGGCGCGCGCGAACCGGAGAAGGTCGAACGTTTGCTCAAGGTGGTCCGCGACCGGCTCGGCCACCGCATCGCCTTCACGGTAGAAGGCG
This sequence comes from Pseudomonadota bacterium, assembly GCA_020160875.1. GTDB lineage: Bacteria > Pseudomonadota > Alphaproteobacteria > Rhodospirillales > Rhodospirillaceae > SHVO01. The sequence goes on along the minus strand of JAIUPE010000004.1, from coordinate 33,889 downwards.
CGAAGATCGCGCTGAGCGACGCGGAGCGCACCGTTCTGCCGCTCGACTTCATTGCGGACGCATTGGAGGCGACCGCGACGCGCGCAGGTTTCGATCAGGCGATCGAAGACAAAACCGAACGCCTGCACAAGGTCGCCGGGCAATGCATCAAGGACGCAGGCCTTACGCCGTCGGACATCAACACGATTTTCTTCACCGGCGGCTCGGGCCGCGTGCCTGCCGTGCGCGAAGCGATTAAGCGCGCCGCGCCGGAGGCACGGGCGACGGAGGGGTCTGATTTTCTATCGGTGGCGTTGGGTTTGACGCGCGAGGCGCAGAAGCGGTTTGGATAAATAATGGGGTCAGACTCCTTCAGAGGAAATGGTGTCTGACCCCATTTCTTTTTCTGCCGGTTCCATCACAATAGGCTGGCACAGGAGAGCCCGATGGGACTCGTGATTTCATACGACGAGACATTCGGCGCGCCGAACAGCGAGATCGAACTCGCAAGCGGTGAGCGGATATTCCTGTCCTTGGGTCATGAAGGGCTCTCGATCAAATTGCTGCCCGCGCCCGGCCGAAACGAACGTCTCCTCTTTGAGGCCGATCCAGAAATAGTCGCCAAGATCTGCGATGGGTTCATCGACATTCAGCCCGGCATGCGCGCCACACCATTGGGCATCCTTGTTGCGGTAGCACACCAGCTCCCAGACTCGCGCACGCTTGAAGATGCGTTCCGCACGGCGGCGCGTCCGTAGACGCCGCGCTAAAAGAAGAGGGCAAAGTGGCGTACGGCTCTGACGACCAAGTGACCATGCAAAAGCAATTGCCTTGTTAAGCCCCGATGACACCCAGCCTTCGAGAAATCTGGAAAATTTGATACACTTTGTTTGAAGCGACCCGACCGGGCCGCACTCCACCAACCCCATCCAACAGCATTCCCCATGGACCGCCGCTGGCTTGCTTTCATCGTCCTGTGTCTGGGCGATCTGATGATCGTGCTCGACAGCACGGTCGTGAATGTCGCGTTGCCGAGCATCCGCGATGCGCTGGGCTTCTCGGAAGCCTCGCTGGCGTGGGTGGTGAACGCGTACCTGCTGACCTTCGGCGGGTTCCTGCTTCTGGGCGGGCGGCTTGCCGATCTGTACGGGCAGCGGCGGTTGTTCCTGATCGGGCTGTGCGTGTTCACGGCGGCATCGCTGGCCTGCGGGCTCGCGAACTCGGCGGTGATGCTGGTCGCCGCACGCGCGGTGCAGGGCCTGGGCGGCGCGGTGGTGTCCGCCGTGGCGCTTTCGTTGATCACCAATCTGTTCCCCGAGCAAGACGTGCGCGTGCGGGCGATGGGCTACTTCGGTTTCGTGATGGCGGCGGGCGGCAGCGTGGGTGTGCTGCTGGGCGGGCTTCTGACCGACGCCTTCGACTGGCATTGGATTTTCCTGATCAACCTGCCGGTAGGCGCGGCGGTGTTCGTGGCGGCGGCGCGACTCTTACCCGTGGACGTGGTGACCGCGGCCGGCGCGAAGCTGGACGTGGGCGGCGCGATCACCATCACGACCGCGCTGCTGCTGGCGATCTACGCCATCGTCGGCGGCAACGCCGCGGGCTGGACGTCGATCCCGACCCTTTCGATGCTGGGGGCGAGCGCGGCGCTGTTCGCGGCGTTCCTGGCGATCGAAGCCAAGGCGACCGCGCCCCTGATGCCACTGCGCCTGTTCCGCTTCCGCAACGTGTCGGTCTCGAACATCATCGGCGTGTTGTGGGCGGCGGGGATGTTCGCCTGGTTCTTCCTGTCGGCGCTGTATATGCAATCGGTGCTGGGCTACAGCCCGATGCAAGTCGGATTGGCTTTCCTGCCGGCGAACATCATCATGGGCGCCTTCTCGTACAAACTGTCGGCCATCGTGGTGAACCGCTTCGGCATCCGCCGTCCGTTGGCCGTGGGGCTCATCATCGCGGCGGCGGGGTTGATGCTGTTCGCCATGGCCCCCGCCGAGGGGACCTTCGTGATGCATGTCCTACCGGGCATGGCCTTGCTCGGCATCGGCGCGGGCGTGGCGTTCAACCCGATCCTCTTGGCGGCCATGAACGACGTGAAGCCGGAAGAGTCCGGCCTCGCCTCCGGGGTGGTGAACACATCCTTCATGATGGGCGGCGCGCTGGGCCTTGCGGTGCTGGCGAGCCTGGCCGCGGCGCGCGCGGTGGCGCTGATCGGTGAAGGCGCGACAGCTGCGGTCGCGCTGCACGGCGGGTATCAGGTGGCGTTCGCGCTGGGTGCGGCGCTGGCGCTCATGGGAGGCCTGCTGGCCTTCACACTGCATGACTCGAAGCCCGCGGAGATAAAGGGCTATTAGGCTCGCAAAGCCGCAAACCGCGAAAATTATATCCGATAAAAATTCGCGCGATCCCGAAGCACGCTGGGCAAGCAGCCGGTTCGCGAATTCATATCAGATATAAATTTCGCTCCCGTCCGCGCGCGACTCGCAAAACAAAAACGCCGCGCGGAGTGGACCCCGCGCGGCGTTCTATGTCTCGCGAGACCTTTCAGGCTTACGGATAAGCCTTGCGGTCCACAGCGACGCCCTTGAGATAGACGGCGTTGATCTTGCGGGTGTTCTTGATGTCCTCGATCGGGTTGGCGTCGAGCACCAGGATATCGGCGGTCTTACCCACGGCGATCGTGCCCGCGTCGGGGATGCGCAGGAACTTGGCGGCATCGCCGGTGGCGGAGACCAGCACCTTCATATTGGACATACCCGCGAGCGCCATGTCTTCCATTTCGAAGTGCGGGGCGTAGGGCGTATTGCCGTCCGTGCCCATCACAATGGTCGTGCCTGCGTCCGCGATCTTCTTGAGGTTGCGGGCCTGGATGGCGTGCGCGGCGGCAGTCTGCGCGTTGGCCTTGTTGCCTTCCTCGACCTTGGCATATTCGGCGGCCGGGAGCGCGGCTTTCAGCCACGACACATCGGCGACGGCGCCGCGTGCGCCCATGTTCGGGTTCTGCACGAAGTCTTTCTTCGCTTTCAGAAGGCTCATGAACTCATCATCGACATCCGTATCGCGCGGCAGGTGCGCGAAGGCGTCGACGTTGGCCTTGAGGAGACCTTTGGCGTCGGTGACGTCGAAGATATGCGCCGTGACGCGCAGGCCTTTCTTGTGGGCCTCATCGATGATCGGGCCATAGAGGTCCGGCGTGAGCTTCTTGTATTTCTCGTCGCGGTCGTCGACCCAGATTTTGATGATATCGACCTTGCGCGTGGCTTGCTCATCGACGGCCTTGATGCCGTCGGCGGCGGTGTCGATCCAATAGGCTTCACCGCCGCGGCCCGGCTCCGGGCGGGTGATGCCGCGGCCGGCGTAGAAATAGCGCGGCGAAGCGGCCGGCTGCGCGAGGCGGTACTGGTACGGCGGCTCGGTGTTGTCGACGCCCATGCTCATGGCGGCGCTGATGCCGAAGTAGGCGCGGCGCTTCATATCGGCGTCGATGCCTTCTTTCGTCTGGCTGAGGTGCACATGCGTATCGATCAGGGTCGGCATGATGGTCTTGCCCTTGGCGTCGACGCGCGTCGCGCCGGCGGGGGCTTTCACGCTCGATGATGCTCCGACCTGGGTGATCTTGCCGTTCTCGACGACGACGGTGGCGTTCTCGATCGGCGCGCTGCCGTCGCCGACGATGACGCGGCCGCCTTCAAACACAACGTTCTGCGCGAGCGCAGGCGCGGCCATGCCCATCGCGGCGGCAATGGCGATCGCGGCGGTCATATTGAGATGTCGCATGTGGGTCCCTCCTCCTCATGAAAATCGAAGGCAGCACTTTAGCGGATTTGGGGATGCGGGGAAGATGGGGTGCAATGGGATTGTAACGGGGAAATGGGCTGAAATGGCTGATTCAGCGCAATGCCCGGCAAGTCGCGAAAATTATATCAGATAAAATTTCGCTCTCAGCCGTGGAGGACGAAACCCATGAGGACGGGGAGAAGGATGAAGGCCGCGAGGGTGGAGAGCACCACCATGGCGCCGACTTCTTCGTGTTTGCCGCCATAGCGCAAGGCGAAGAGGTAGGAGAAGACGGCGGTTGGCATGGACGACTGAATCAGCACGACGCCGCGCACGGGGCCTTCGAGGCCGAAGGCGGTCACCAAGCCGAGCGCGACACCGAAACCGAGACCGAGACGCAAGAGCGAAAGCACGAGGCTGCGGGTGAAGGTGACGATGCGCAGGCGCGCAAGAGAGGTGCCGAGGGACATGAGCATCAGGGGGATGACCATGTGACCCAAGGTGTCGGTGGTGTTCATGATCCATTCGGGCGGCGTCACGTCGGCGAACAGGAGCGTGAGCGCGACGGCGATGCTCCAGAGGATCGGATTGCGCAAAAGGATCATCGGGTGCATGTGGCCCGAGGCGACGCCCTGCCCCACGGTGAACTGCACGATGGTCATCGCGCAGAAGAAGGCGATCGCCAGCGACAGGCCGGTTTCGCCAAAGGCAAGGAGGCACAGCGGCAGACCCATGTTGCCGGAGTTGGGGAACACCAGGGCCGGCCAGTAGGTGCGCAGGTCCATGCGCGCGAGCTTGAGGCCGATCGCGGCGACGATGCCGACGCAGGCCAGCATGCTGAGGCCGACCACCGCGATCTCGGCCAGGGCGCCCGGTTCCGGACGGCGGGTGAGCAAGGTGGAGAACAACAGACACGGCGAGCCGACATTCAAGATAATGTCGGTGATGGTGTTGTTGTCGAAGGGCATGCGCAAACGCACCCACGCAAAGCCGATGGCGGCCATGGCCAGGACGGGCGCGATGATCGTGAAGATTTGGTGAAGCACGGGCTGCGCTGCGCGGGGAACAATGAGGAAGAAAGCCATATCATAATGCCACCAGTGATTGACAGGGCAGCCCCGGCACAGCCACCCTCACCTTATGCCACTCCATGGAACCTGCGTGAGCATCGGACAGACCGGCGTGTTGATCAGAGGCGCATCAGGGGCGGGGAAATCCGACCTCGCGCTGCGGCTGATCGATCGGGGCGCAATGTTAGTGTCCGACGATTATTGCGATGTGGCGGTGGAGAACGGCCAGTTGGTGCTGTCGGCGCCGGCGACCATCGCCGGACAGATGGAAGTGCGCGGGCTGGGGATTGTTCCCGTGGCCCATCGACCCTCCGTGCGGCTCGGTTTGATCGTCGACCTTGCACATGGCGCGGCCATCGCGCGCCTGCCGGAAAAAACCACCGAAGATCTGCAGGGTATCAACGTACGCTGGATGAGCGTCGATCCCACCCACGCCTCCGCCGACGCCAAAATCAGACTGGCGGTGGCGGCTTTAGGTCAGCCGCATGAGTAAGATGCAAAAGAAGATGCCGCTCAAGATCGTGATCGTCACCGGCATGTCGGGCGCGGGGAAGAGTCTCGCGCTGCACGCACTGGAAGACGCCGGCTTCGAGACGGTCGACAACCTGCCGCTGGCGCTGCTGGGCTCCTTCGCCGCCGGGCACGATCACGGGCCCGTTGCCATCGGCGTCGATGTCCGCACGCGCGATTTCGACGGACCGGGGCTGATGATGCGCATCTCGGCCCTGCGGCGCGAAGATTCGCTGTCGATCGATCTCGTGTTCCTGGATAGCGATACGGAGGTCCTGCAACAGCGCTACACGGAATCGCGCCGGCCGCACCCCCTGGCAGACGACTTGCCTGTCGCCGTGGCCATCGAGACCGAACGCCGCTTGATCTCATCGTTGCGCGAACAGGCGGACCTGGTGATCGACACATCGCGCCTCGCGCCGGCCGACCTCAAGCGCATCCTGATGGGACAGTTCGGCGGACCGGGCAAACGCCCGCTTCGTATTTTCCTGACGTCGTTCGGATATCGCTACGGTTTGCCGCGCGATGCGGATCTGGTGTTCGACGTGCGTTTCCTGAAGAACCCGCATTATGTGCCGGAGCTGAAGCCGAAGACGGGCCTCGACCGCGACGTCGGCGCCTACATCGAAGAGGACCCGGCGCTGGCACCGTTCCTTTCGCGCCTAACGGCGCTGCTCGAGCCTCTGCTGCCCCTTTATGAAACAGAAGGCAAAAGCTATCTGACCATCGCCATCGGCTGCACGGGCGGCCAGCATCGCTCTGTCTATACCGTCGAACGGCTAAAAACCTGGCTGACGGACCGGGGCGTGATCAGCGAGACCCGGCACCGGGATATCCATACAAGCCCTGCCACAAACCCGGGGGCCACGGCCCCGGTTACGCCCACAGGTAGCGTAACCGCACGGTAAACCACCTCAGGCGCGATGCGCCTGTGGATATTGATGGGCCCTATTTTAGCCGCCCGGCCCGGTGTCCATTTCGACCCAAAACGCCTCGCCAATTACATTACCAACTAGCTGTCGCTTCCGGGCCTGCCATTAGCTAAGCTGCGCCGCCTTTCATGCCCCGACGGCCCGGCTCCTCAGCGCCCGCCGCTCCCGGTTGAAACAGGCACCCGCTCTTAAGTTTTAGGGATACACGTCTTACCTCCATGCCTGTCTCGCAACCTCTGATCGGATTGGTGCTCGTTACGCACGGGCGCCTGGCTCTGGAACTCGTCGCCGCAATGGAACATGTGGTGGGCCCGCAGTCGCGGGTCGCCACCGTCTGCATCGGCCCCGAGGACGACATGGAAAAGCGCCGTGCCGAAATCATGAAGGCCGTCGAGACGACCAACGCCGGATCGGGCGTGGTGGTGCTGACGGATATGTTCGGCGGCACGCCGTCGAACCTCGCGATCTCGATCATGGACACCGCGCCGGTCGAAGTGATCGCGGGCGTCAATCTGCCGATGCTGATCAAGCTGGCGTCGGTGCGCGCCACCGAAATGCTGCAGACCGCGGTGGCCCAGGCGCAAGATGCCGGACGCAAGTACATCAATGTGGCGTCCTCGCTCCTCGCGCAGGAAGGGCCGCGCAAGAAATCGGTCTAGCGCCCTTCGGGCGGCCGGACGTTTCATCAGGGACCTTTTCGCAACTTTTGGGATTTGAAGCGGCATGAGCGAACTCACGCGCATTGTGGAGATCCGCAATACCAAAGGCCTTCATGCGCGCGCCGCGGCGAAGTTCTGCAAGACCGCCGGCCAGTTCGAGGCCGAGATCCGCGTGTTGCGCGGCGAGAACAACGTGTCGGGCAGCTCCATCATGGGCCTGATGATGCTGGCGGCGGCGATCGGATGCTCGATCGAAATCCGCACCAGCGGCCCCGATGCGGAGAAGGCCATGGACGCGCTGACGACCCTGGTGAACAACAAGTTCGATGAAGAATAGGCCGGCGAAAGAGACGAACACCCGCAGCGAGCGCGCTTTTGAAGGTGTCGCCGCCGGTGCGGGTATCGCGCTCGGCATCGTTTACCGGCATGACTCCCACGCGGTCGTGCAGGTGCGCGAACGCCGCATTCCGGCGGCGAAGGTGCGCGCCGAACAGCATCGCGTGCTGGAGGCCGCCGCCGAAGCCGCGAGCCGCATCGAGGCCTTGCAGGGCCGCGCCAAGCGCATGGCCGGCGCGGCCGGTGAGGAAGTGGGCTACCTGCTCGATGCCTATCAGCAGATGCTAAACGGGTCGCGCCTGGTGCGCGGCGTGCAGAAACGCATCGCCACCGACCGCATCAACGCCGAAGCCGCGGTGATGAAGGAGATCGGCCTGATGGCCGAAGCCTTCGCGGCCATGGACGATCAATATCTGTCGGCGCGCATCGCCGATATCCGCGAGGTCGGACGGCGACTCGTGGAAAGCTTGGGGGGCAAGGACACCGAGACGGGCTTCGACGATCTGCCGGTGAATGCCGTGATCGTAGCCGATGAACTCTCGCCCGCCGACACCGCCCTTCTGGACCCCAAGCGGGTCGCGGGTATCACGACTGTGTTGGGCGGTGTGGAAAGTCACACCGCCATCGTCGCGCGCAGCCTCGGCCTTCCCGCGGTGGTCGCGCCACCCGAGCTTTTGAGCGCCGCCGAGAACGGCGACGAGATCATCATCGACGGCACGGCGGGACGTGTGATCGTGAACCCGGGCGCGGCGAACCTCAACAAGTACAAAAAGCGCCGTGCGGCCTTTCTGCGTTCGCAGCAGTCCTTGAAGAAATTGAAGAGCGTACCGGCGGTGACGCGTGACGGCTTCCGCGTGCATCTGCATGCGAACATAGAATTGCCTAACGAGATCCCCGGCGTGCTGGCGGCCGGCGCGGAAGGGATTGGACTGTTCCGCAGCGAATTCATGTTCATGAACCGCGAGCAGCTTCCGACCGAGGAAGAGCAGTTCGAGGAACTTGCCCAGGTCGTGAAGAAGATGGGCGGGCGGCCCGTGACCGTGCGCACGCTGGACGTGGGCGCGGACAAACTGGGCGATGCGCTCGGCCTGAAGCCGGGCCCGAACCCCGCGCTGGGCCTGCGGGCGATCCGCTTCTCGCTGAGCCGGCGTAAACTGCTGCTCACACAGCTTTCCGCGATCCTGCGCGCGAGCGCTTTAGGCCCGGTGCGCATCCTGCTGCCGATGGTGTGCACGGTCGATGAGATCAAACAGGTGCGCGGAATCCTGGCGCGGGTGGTGGCGACCCTGAAGCGCAAGGGCATCAAGATCGCCGACCCCTTACCGCCGCTGGGCATCATGATCGAGATTCCGGGCGCGGCCCTCGCGGCCGATGCGTTGGCGCAAGAAGCGGACTTCTTCGCCCTCGGGACCAACGACCTGACCCAATACACCCTGGCCATCGACCGCACCGACGAGCAGGTGGCGTATCTCTATAATCCCCTGCATCCGGCCGTTTTGCGGCTGATCCAGTTCACCGCGGAAGCCGCCTCGGCGGCGCGCATCCCGGTGTCCGTGTGCGGCGAGATGGCGAGCGACGAGCGCATGACACCGGTGCTGCTGGGCTTCGGGATCACGGAGCTGTCCATGAACCCGGCCAGCCTGCCCCGGGTGAAGAAACGCATCCTGGAGCTGAACCTCGCCTCCATCAGCGGCCAGGTGCGCCGCATGACCGCCGAGTCCGACCCGGTCCGCCTCAAGGCCTTCGTGGATACCCTGGGCGACGACGGCTGAACTCTTCCGCGTCGCTTTAAGCCCGAGTTGCCGGAATCCGCGCTGACTGGTATATGGCGCGGCTCTTATCCACACCTCACGCCGGCGATCCCGGAAACAGGAGAAAATCAATGAATTTCAACGACTTCCGGGTGAAAGACATCGGGCTCGCCGATTGGGGCCGCAAGGAAATCGCCATTGCCGAGACCGAGATGCCGGGCCTGATGGCCCTGCGCGCCGAATACGGCCCGAAGCAGCCCCTGAAGGGCGCCCGCATCGCCGGCTCGCTGCACATGACCATCCAGACGGCGGTGCTGATCGAAACCCTGAAGCATCTGGGCGCGGACATCCGCTGGGCCTCGTGCAACATCTTCTCGACGCAAGACCAGGCCGCCGCCGCGATCGCGGCGAAGATGACGCCGGTGTTCGCCGTGAAGGGTGAGAGCCTGGAAGAATATTGGGATTACACCCACAAGATCTTCGAGTGGGCCGACGGCGGCACGCCGAACATGATCCTCGACGACGGCGGCGACGCGACGTTGCTGATCGTGCTCGGCACCGAAGCGGAAAAGAACCCGAAACTGATCGCCAAACCGACGAACGAGGAAGAGACCGTCCTGTTCGCCGCGATCGCCAAGCGCAACAAGGAACAGCCGGGCTGGTACGCGAAGGTGCTGGCGAACATCAAAGGCGTTTCGGAAGAAACGACCACGGGCGTACACCGCCTGTACCAGATGGCCAAGGACGGCCGCTTGCACTTCCCCGCGATCAACGTGAACGACAGCGTGACCAAGTCGAAGTTCGACAACATCTACGGCTGCCGCGAATCGCTGGTCGACGGCATCCGCCGCGCCACCGACGTGATGATGGCCGGCAAGGTCGCCATGGTCGCGGGCTTCGGCGACGTGGGCAAAGGCTCGGCCGCCAGCTTGCGCAGCGCCGGTTGCCGCGTGATGGTGTCGGAAATCGACCCGATCAACGCGCTGCAGGCCGCCATGGAAGGCTATGAAGTCGTGACCATGGAAGACGCCGCGCCGAAGGCGGACATCTTCGTCACGGCGACGGGCAACCTCGACGTCATCACCGTCGATCACATGCGCGCCATGAAGGACCGCGCGATTGTCTGCAACATCGGTCACTTCGACACCGAAATTCAGACCGAAGCCCTGCGTAACTTCAAATGGCACAATGTGAAGCCGCAAGTGGACGAGATCGAGTTCGCCGACGGCAAGCGCATCATCCTTCTGGCCGAAGGCCGCCTCGTGAACCTGGGCTGCGCGACGGGACATCCGAGCTTCGTGATGAGCGCCTCGTTCTCCAACCAGGTGCTCGCCCAGATCGAGCTGTGGAGCAACAACGCCAAGTACGACAAGAAAGTCTACGTGCTGCCCAAGCACCTGGATGAGAAGGTCGCCGAACTGCACCTGGCCAAGGTGGGCGCGAAGCTGACCAAGCTCTCGACCAAGCAGGCGCAGTACATCGGCGTTAACCAGCAGGGTCCGTTCAAACCCGAGACGTACCGCTATTAATCTACGGGCGGCTGTCGTCCCAGGGGCGACAGCCGCCGATTCCGGCTGTATCTTCACCCGGGTAGGCCTTTTAGGCCGGACGTGATCGGGCGCAAAAACCGGCTTCCACTTTTTGCTGATCACGTCCCGTGGGTGAGGAGTTTCGGTGCCGGGGACGCTCGAGTTTCTAACGCCGCCGGTTTTGGTCGGACTGATCGCGGTCATCGTTCTGGTGCCGCCAGCCGCCTTCGCGCTGTGGCGCCAGCATAAGTACTGGCGAGAAGCCGAGCACAGCGCCAGCCGGGCACGCTATGGCCAAACGGCGATCCAAGCCGCGCTGGAAACCGCGCCCGAGGGCTATTTTGCCTGGTTCCACCAACCTATCGCCGCCGAGGAGCAGGACGCGCGCGCGCTGCCGCGTTTCAAGGAGGCGGGCTATTGCTCGCGCCGTCTGGCCGTGCTGCTCGATCTGTTCCGGGGTATGGACGCGACCTTCGACGACGTGACGGACGGCTTCGACAAGCCGTCGCAGGACCGCCTGCGTCAAGCCATCCACATCTTGCGGAATGGCGGTGACGGCTTCCAGATCGATCTCGCCCATAGCACCACGGGCCGGCGCATCCAGGCGCGCGGCGTGCGCGCCATCGACCCCGACAACCGCACGATGGCCGATGTGGTGTGGATGAGCGATGTGACCGAAGGCGCCGCGGCGGTCGACACGCTGACCACCGAAAGCGAGATGTTGAAGCGCGAATGCGCGCTGTTGAAAGCCGCGCTGAACGGGATCACCGAACCGGTGTGGCTGCGCGACGACGACCTGTCGCTGATCTATTGCAACACCGCCTATGTGAGGGCCGTGGACGGAAAGGACGCGCAAGACGTCGTGGCGCGCGGGCGCGAGCTGACGCCGCGCGTGGCCGTGCGCGAGGCGCGCGCACTGGCGGCAGCGGCGCGCGCCTCGGGCGAAACGCGCCGGATGCCGTTCCATATGGTGATCGAAGGCAGCCGCCGGCTGATGGAAGTGACCGAAGCCCCCGTCGACAGCGAGAACCCATCGCCGAAGGTTGAGGCGGAGCACGCGCGCGCGCCGTTGTTCTCGGACGGCAGCGGACGCCTGACGGCGGGTCTGGCTTACGACATCACCCGCCAGGAAGAGCTTGAGGTGCGCCTGAAGCG
>JAIUPE010000004.1:0-22184 GCA_020160875.1 Pseudomonadota bacterium | reverse complement strand
AAGCGCGAAGCCGCCGCGCACGCCGACGTGCTGGAACGTTTGGGCACCGCGATCGCCATCTTCGGGCCGGATACGCGGCTCATCTTCTTCAATACGGCCTATGCGCAACTCTGGGACTTGAGCCCGGGATGGCTGCTGGACGGACCATCCTATGCGACCGTGCTCGATGCCTTGCGCGGCGAGCGGCGCCTGCCGGAGGTGGCCGACTTCCCAGCATATAAAGAGAAGGAGCTGGCGCGCTTCAACTCGCTCATCGCACCCACGGAAGACGTCCTGCACCTGCCGGGCGGCGGAACCTTGCGCCGCGTGATCGCGCCGCATCCCATGGGCGGCTTGCTGACGACCTATGAAGACATCACGGACCGCCTGGCGCTCGAGCGTTCCTACAACACCCTCATCGCCGTGCAGCGCGAAACCATCGACAACCTGCAGGAAGCCGTCGCGGTGTTCGGCGCGGAAGGCCAGTTGCGCCTGGCGAACCCCGCCTTCGCCGAGCTGTGGAACATCAGCGTCGAAGCCTTGCGCGAAGGCCCGGTGATGGGCGCGGTGATCGACGCCTTCCGCGACTTCTTCGACGACGAGACCATCTGGAGCCGTCACCGCGCCGTGATGCTGGCCGCGCTCGACGCCGAGCGCCAGCGCCTCACCCAACAGGGGCGCGTGGTGCGGCGCGACGGGTCGGTGCTGGAGTTCATCTCGGTGCCGTTGCCGGACGGCGGCGCGTTGTTCTGCTACAACGACGTCTCGGCGCCCGAGCGCGTGGCGCAGCAGCTGCGCAGCCGCGCCGAAGCCCTCGCGGCCACCGACAAGCTGCGCTCGGACTTCATGAGCAACTTCCTCGTGGAGCTGGAAGCCTCGGCGCAAGCGGCCGACAAGGACCCCTCGCGGGCGCGGGTGTTCAAGATCCTGGTCGAGGACATGCGCGATCTGTCCGGGATCGACGCCGGGCAGCAGACGCTGCACCTTGATTCCTTCGATATACGCGCGCTGACGGACCGCGTCGCCATCGCCACCCACGAGAGCTTCAAGCAGCGCGGCAAGAAGCTGATCGTGGACTGCGCGCCCGACGCGGGCTGGATGGTGGGCGACGGCGCGCGCATCAAACAGACGCTGTATCACCTCGTCATCGCCGCCCTGAAGACCACCCATGGCGACGTGGTGGCGGTGGTGGTGACGCGCGAAGGCTCTGGTGTCGTGTTCGCGATCCGCTATGCCGCGGCCCATGACGGACGGAGCCCCGCCTTGAGCATCCATCTTGCCCAGCGCATCACCGATCTGCACGGCGGCCATCTCACCACCCGAGCCGACGGCGGCGATACGGTTGTCACGGTGCTGCTGCCGGCGGGCGGCAAATCGGCCGACGGCTCGAAATGGGCGGCAACGTCGTAGTCCCATGACCGATCTGCCGCTTTTGGCCGACATCGCATTATCGACCGAACAGGACACCGTGGCGCTCGGCGCCGCGCTCGCGGAACTCGTGGGGCCGGGCGATGTCCTCGCGCTGCATGGCCCCCTGGGCGCGGGAAAAACCACCCTCGCCCGCGGTTTCATCACAGGACTGACCCAGGCCGACGAGGATGTGGTGAGCCCGACGTTCACGCTTGTGCAGGTCTATGATGCGCAAGCCGCGCCGATATGGCATTTCGATCTGTACCGGCTGACGCAGATCCAAGATGTTTTCGAACTGGGCTGGGAAGAGGCCTTGAGCGGGGGGATCAGCGTGGTGGAATGGCCGGAGCGCCTGGGCGCGCTGCTGCCACGCAACCGCCTGGACGTGGTGCTGAGCTCCACCCCGGGAACGAACGAGCGGCGCGCGGCGGTACACGGCGGCGCGTACTGGAAGGACCGGATCGCGGATATGAAGCATGACTGAGAACCGAGACGGCGTGATCGCGGACTTTCTGCGCAAACACGGTTGGCACGAGGCCGCGCGCGGCCGGCTGGCGGGCGACGCCTCGTTCCGCAAATACGACCGTTTGAAGGGACCGAAAGGCCCGGCGGTGCTGATGGACGCGCCGCCGCCGCATGAAGACGTGCGCCCCTTCGTACGCATCGCGAAGCACCTTTTCAAACACGGTTTCGGCGTGCCGGAGATTTTCGCCGAGGATCATGAGGCGGGGCTCTTGTTGCTCGAGGACCTGGGTGACGACACCTACACGCGCTTGCTCGCACGCGGGCATAACGAACGGGAGCTGTATGCGTTGGCTATCGACGCGCTGATCGCGCTGCATAAGCTGCCGCCGAAGGACTCCATCCCGGATGGTGTGAGCCCTTACGGCATGCCGCGCCTGGTGGAGGAGGTGAGCCGCGTCAACAGCTGGTACCGCCAGCTTGTCGGCGCGCCGCCGCTATCGCCGCATGTGGAGCGGGCATTCGGCGAGATCTGGGCGAAGACCCTGCCGCGTGCATGGAAAGTGCCCACGGCGCTGGTGCTGTTCGACTTCCATATCGACAACCTGATGCTGATCCCGGGACGAAGTGGTTTGGGCTCCTGCGGGATTCTGGATTTCCAGGACGCGGTGGCGGGACCGGTGACCTACGATCTGATGTCGCTGCTGGAGGACGCGCGGCGCGATATCGATCCGGGGTTGGTGGCGGACATGAAGGCGCGGTATCTGGCCGCCTTCCCGAACATCCGGCGCGAGGACTTCGACCTGTCGTGGGCGGTGATGGCGGCGCAGCGGCATACGCGCGTCATCGGCACCTTCGCGCGCCTCAAGCTGCGCGACAACAAACCGCATTATCTCGTCCATATGCCGCGCCTGTGGCGGTACATGGATGCGTGCCTGGCGCATCCCGCCCTCACCGATCTGAAATCATGGTTCGACACCCACTATCCGCCGGCGCTGCGGACCGTCGCCGCATGATGCCGAAGCGCGCCATGCTGCTGGCGGCGGGCCTGGGCCAACGCATGCGCCCGGTGACCGACGTCATGCCCAAGCCCATGGTGAAAGTGGGCGGCAAGAGCCTGATCGACTGGACGCTGGACGCGCTGGACGACGCCGGCGTGCCGGAAGCCGTCGTCAACGTGCATTACCTGGCGCCGCTGCTGGTGAAGCATCTCGCCGGGCGCGCGCGGCCGCGCGTGGTGATCTCGGACGAAACCGCGCAGCTTCTGGATACGGGCGGCGGCGTGACGAAGGCGCTGCCGCTGTTGGGCGCCGATCCGTTCTTTGTGTGCAATTGCGACGCCATTGTCGCGGGCGGCACGCCTGCGGCGGCGCGCCTCGCGGGGGCCTGGACCGATGCGCTGGACGTGCTGATGTTGGTGCATCCGCGCGCGAGCGCCCACGGCTTCGACGGTCCGGGCGACTTCTTTGTCGATGCCCAGGGCCGCATGACCCGGCGCGGGACTGCGGCCGAAGCGCCTTATGTCTACGCGGGACTGTTCATCGTCCATCCGCGCGCCTTTGCAAGCGCGAAGGTTGAACCCTTTTCGCTGAATAAGATCTGGAACACGGCGATCGCCGCCGACCGTATGAGAGCGGTCGTACACGACGGGCGCTGGTATCATGTCGGCACACCCGAGGCGATCGGCGAAACCGAAACTCTTCTCGCGCGGGAGCACAGTGAGTAGGCGCGGGGAAAGCTGGCGTCAGTTGGCGGCCGCGAAGCCGGCGGTCTTCACGATCCCGGCGCGGCTGGCCTTCGTGGACGTGCTGGCGCGCGGCATCCTCGCCGACGCCGGTGACGATCCGCTGGCGCTGACGCGCATCACGGTTCTGCTACCCACGCGGCGTGCGTGCCGCGCGTTACGTGAAGCTTTCCTGCGGTTGAGCGGCGGCACGCCGGTGCTGCTGCCGCGCATGATGCCGCTGAACGACCTCGACGAAGAGGATGCGCTGTTCAGCGGGTTTGCTTCCGCCGAGACCTTGGTGGCCATTCCGCCGGCCATCGCGCCGCTCAAACGGCAGCTGTTCCTCGCGCGGCTGATCCAATCGCGCAAAGTCGCCGGGCGCGCGCCGCACCTGGAGGAAGCCTTGCATCTCGCCGCCGAGCTCGCGCGGCTGATCGATCAGGTACAGACGGAGCAGCTCGATTTCGCGCGCCTGAAGAACCTGGTGCCGGACGCTTATGCCGAGCACTGGAAGGAGACGCTTGCCTTCCTGGAGATCGTCACGCAGCTGTGGCCGAACGTCTTGAAGGAAGACGGCACGCTCGATCCCGTGGAACACCGCAATCGGGTATTCGCGGCGCAAGCCGCCGCGTGGACCGCTCATGCGCCGGGACCGGTGATCGCGGCGGGATCGACCGGCAGCGTGCCTGCGACGGCGGACCTTCTGCTGGCGATCGCGAATTTACCTGAGGGCTGCGTGGTGCTGCCGGGGTTGGATCAAACCCTCGATGACGCGGGCTGGGACGCGCTGGACGAGACGCATCCGCAGTATGGGATGAAAGAGCTGCTCGGGCGTCTGGGCTTGGCGCGCGAACATGTGCGGCCGTGGCCGGATACGAAAGGCGCCGAGACGCCGCGTGAAACCCTCGTCACCGAAACCATGCGGCCCGCCGAGACCACCGAGAGCTGGCGTGCGCTGGCGGGCGTCGGCGAAGACGCCATCGCGGCGCTGGCGCGGGTGGATTGCCCGGGCGCGCGCGAGGAAGCCGAAGTGATTTCCTTCATCATGCGCGAGGCGCTGGAGACGCCGGAGCGCACCTGCGCGCTGGTGACGCCGGACCGGCGATTGGCCGAACGTGTGGGCGCGGAACTGAAACGCTGGAAGATCGACATCGACGATTCCGCGGGGCGGAGCCTGGACCGGACGCCGGTCGGCACGTTCCTGCGCCTCACCGCGGCGATGGTGGCGGAGGAATTCGCACCGGTCGCGACTTTGGCGGCCTGTAAACACCCGCTGGCGGCGGCGGGATTGGATGAGATCGTCTTCCGCACCGGCACGCGCGCGGCGGAACGCTTCATGCTGCGCGGCCCACGTCCAGCCGCTGGTCTGGAAGGTTTAAAAGGTCTGGCGGGCACGCTGACGCATCATCAGCGGGATATCACGCCTTGGATGGGCCGGCTGGAGATTTGTTTCAAGGCGTTCGCCGACGTCATGGCGAAAGAGGATGTGGCGCTCGACGAAGTGCTGAACGCGCATATGGAAGCCGCCGAAGCTTTCGCCGAAACGCCGGAGCGGCCGGGCCCCCTACGCCTGTGGGCGGGCGATGACGGCGAGGCGCTGGCGGCTTTCGCGGCGGAGCTGGCGCAGTACGGCGCGTATGTACCGCGTTTTGCGCCCCGGCTTTATCCCGCCGTGCTGAACGCGCTGCTGACGGGCCAAGTGGTGCGTCCAAAGTTCGGGAAACATCCGCGCCTTGCCATCCTGGGGCCCCTGGAAGCGCGTTTGCAGCGCTTCGATGTGTTGATCCTGTCGGGCCTCAACGAGGGCACATGGCCGGGCGATGCGCCGGCGGACCCGTGGATGAGCCGGCCGATGCGCGCGGCCTTTGGCTTGCCGTCGCCGGAACGGCGGGTGGGCCTGGCGGCGCACGATGTGGCGCAGGCCTTGTGCGCGCCGCGTGTGATCATGACGCGCGCCGTGAAGGCGGACGGAACGCCGACGGTGCCTTCAAGATGGTTGATGCGCTTGGAGCAGGTGATCAAGGCGGCGGGGCTCACGGACACATGGCGCGCGGCGAACGCGCCGTGGCTGGCATGGGCGAAAGAGCTGTCGCATCCCGCGCAATTCACCGCCGCGAAGCCGCCCGCGCCGCGCCCGCCGGTGGCCGCACGGCCGCGAAAACTGTCGGTCACGCAAATCGAGACCTGGATGCGCGATCCTTACGGGATCTATGCGCGCTGCGTGCTGGGCCTGGAGGCGCTGCCGGAGCTGGATCAGGACGCAAGCCTCGCGGACTATGGTTCGTTGACCCACAAGGCGCTGCAGGACTTCATCACCGCGTATCCGTCGGGCGAACTGCCGAAGGATGCGCAGGAACAACTCTGCGCCATCGGCAAACGGTTGTTCGACACCGGCACCGTGCGGCCCGCCGTGATGGCTTTCTGGTGGCCGCGCTTCGAGCGGATCGCCGCTTGGTTCGTGAAGCACGAGCAAAGCCGCCGCGACGTTTTGAAGCGCGCCCATGTGGAGCGCGGCGGGAAGATGGTGCTCGACGGTCCGGCGGGGCCCTTCACCCTCACCGCCAAGGCGGACCGCATCGATGAGACATCGAACGGCCTGGTGGTGATCGACTATAAGACTGGCGCGGTTCCCACCGACAAGATGGTGAACGCGGGTTATTCGCCGCAGTTGCCATTGGAGGCCGCCATGGCGCTGGCGGGCGCGTTCGCGGGCGTGCCGCGCGCCGCCGTGGACGAGATCGCCTTCTGGGCCTTGCACGGCCGCAAAGAAGGCGGCAACGCGAACGCCGTCAAAGGCGATGCGGCGGAACTGGCGAAAGCCGCGCATGAGGGCCTCGCGCGCCTGATCGCGGCCTTCGACGATCCGAACACGCCTTACGAAGCGCGGCCCAACCCGGAGACCGCGCCGGCCTATAGCGACTATCTGCACCTCGCGCGGGTGAAGGAATGGATCTCGGCCGGGGAGGACGACGCATGAGCGCAGCCTCGCCCATCCAGATCGCCGAACGCACCCAGAAGAGCGCCGCGCATCCCGCCAAGAGTGTGTGGGTGAGCGCGTCGGCGGGTTCGGGCAAGACGAAAGTGCTGACGGACCGCGTGCTCGCGCTGCTGCTGACCGGCACAGCGCCACATAAGATCTTGTGCCTGACCTTCACCAAAGCGGCCGCCGCCGAGATGAGCAACCGCATCAACGAGCGGCTGGCGTCCTGGGTGACCCTGGACGAAGACACGCTGTGGACCCAGCTGGCGGCGCTGCATCCGGAGGCGCCGGACCGGCTGCTGCTGGACCGCGCGCGGAGATTGTTCGCGCAAGTGCTGGATGCGCCGGGTGGGTTGTCGATCTCGACCATTCACGGCTTCTGCCAGTCGCTGTTGAAGCGCTTTCCGCTGGAAGCAGGCGTGACGCCGCATTTCACGGTGATGGACGAGCGTGACGCCCGCGAGGCCCTGGCGGCGGCGCAGGAGCTTTGCATCGCCCATGCGCATAGGGGTGATGACGCGGAACTCGCCGACGCCTTGAAATTGATCACTGCGCGCGTGCACGAGACGCATTTCGCCGACCTCATGGACTCGCTGGCGGGAAGCCGCACCAAGCTCGCGCGCATGTTCGAAGCCCATGGCGGGTTGGCGAATGTCGCAAAGGCGCTGCGGCGGAAACTGGGCCTGCCGGAGGATGCGACGGAACTGTCGCTGCTGACGGAGGCTTGCAAGGAGGTCGCCTTCGACGGTGCGGCCCTGAAGCGTGTGTGCGGCGCGCTGGACAGCGGCTCGGCGACGGACAAGGACCGCGCGGCCCTGCTGCGGGCCTGGCTGTCGGCGGAGGATACGCGCATCGCCGGGTTCGAGACCTATGCGGGCGCGTTCCTGACCTTGGAAGACGAGCCGCGCGCGCGCTTGGCCACCAAAGCCGTTGTGACCGCCCTCCCCGATGCGATCACGATCCTTGAGACGGAAGCACGCCGCGTGCGGGAAGTCCGTTTGCTGTGCAAGGCGGCACGCGTGGCGGCCAATACCGAAGCGCTGCTACGTCTTGGCGCGCGCATGCTGGATATCTATGGCGCGGAGAAGTCGCGGCGTGGGCTCTTGGATTACGATGACCTGATTCAAACCGCGCGCCGGCTGGTGGAGCGCGAAGGTGCGGCGGCCTGGGTGCTATATAAATTGGACGGCGGCCTCGATCACATCCTGATCGACGAAGCGCAGGATACGAACCCGGACCAGTGGGCCATCGTGGATGCGCTGACGCGGGAATTCTTCGCGGGCGAAGGCGTGCATGAGCAGGTTTCGGTGAACCCGCGCACAGTGTTCGCCGTGGGCGACCGCAAGCAGTCGATCTACGGCTTCCAGGGCGCGGCGCCGGATGAATTCGACCGGATGCAGAAGGTGCTGGAAAGCCGCGTGACGAGCGCGAACCAAGCGTGGGGTAACGAGGACCTGTTCGTCTCGTTTCGCTCCGTGCGCGCCGTACTGGACGCGGTGGACCATGTGTTCCGCCAGCCCGGCGCGCGCGACGGCGTGGCGGTCGGCGATGAGGACATCACCCACCGGGCCGCCCGCGAGGGAAACGCGGGGCTGGTGGAGCTGTGGGCGCCCGTCGAACCCGAAGCGACCGACGAGGTGCAGCCCTGGATGCCGCCGGTGGAACGCAAGCGCGGGGACTCACCGCCGGCGCGTCTCGCCGCGCTGGTGGCCAAACGCATCCACAAGATGGTGACCTCGGGCGAGAAACTGGACTCCCATGGCCGCGCCATTCGGGCCGGAGACATCATGGTGCTGGTGCGGCGGCGCACGGGGTTTGTGGAAGACCTGGTGCGCCATCTGAAAACCTTGAAAGTGCCGGTCGCAGGTGTGGACCGCATGGTGCTCACGGACCAGATGGCGGTGATGGATCTCATGGCCCTCGGCGAATTCCTGCTGCTGCCGGAGGACGACCTGACACTGGCGACCGTGCTGAAGGGTCCGTTGGTGGGCCTCACGGAGGAGGAGCTGTTCGTGCTCGCGCATAGGCGCGGCGACAAGCGCTTGTGGGAGGTGCTTTCCAATTATTCCGGCAGCACGTCGCGGTTCGGTGACGCCCATGCGGTGCTCGCCGATCTTCTGGCGAAGACCGACTATCTGACGCCCGCCGAACTGTATGGGCATGTGCTGGTGGCCTGCGCGGGACGCAAGAAGCTGCTGGCCCGCCTTGGCCTCGACGCCGAAGACCCCATCGATGAATTCATGACCCTCGCGCTGTCCTATCAGGACGACCACGCGCCGTCTTTACAAGGCTTCCTGCATTGGCTGTCGGCGGGCGACGCCGAGATCAAACGCGATCTGGACAGCACGGGAAGCGACGCGGTGCGCGTGATCACCGTGCACGGCGCGAAAGGTCTGCAGGCGCCGATCGTGTTCCTGCCCGATACGATGCAGACACCGACGTTCCAGGATCGCTTGTTATGGACCGACGGCGCGAAGCCTTTGATGTTGTGGTGCGCGGCGGCGGCGGAGATCGATCCAGCCACGAAGGCGGTCCGTCAATCTTTGGCGGATGCGCAGGACCGCGAGTACCGCCGCCTTCTCTATGTCGCGATGACCCGCGCGGAAGACCGCTTGTATGTGTGCGGCTGGCAGAACCGGCGCCCGCGCGGCGGCGCGGCGACGTGGTACGACCTGATCAGGGCGGGCCTCGCGGCATCGATGTCGGAAACCGTCACGGATGAGTTCCTTGAGAACGACGGCACACTGAGCAGCGCGGAGGTCTTGCGCCTTTCGTCGCGTCAGACGTTGCCGCCGAAAGCCGTGGTGAAAGCGCGTGCGGCGGCGGCTGCCGCATCGCTGCCGGAATGGACGGGCAAGGACGCGCCGCCGGAAGCGATCCCGCCGCGTCCGCTGGCCCCGTCGCACGCGGCCATGGAAGACCCGCCGGTGAATTCCCCGCTGAAGGACACGCGGACGCGCTTCCAGCGGGGGATCATCATTCACCGTCTCTTGCAAAGCCTACCCGATCTTCCCCCCGCCAAGCGGCGCAAGGCGGCGGAGGCGTTCGTGGCGCGGCCATCGTGGCAACTCGAAGAGACCGAACGCGCCGCGCTGGTGAATGAGACGATGGCGGTGCTGGAAACGCCCGACTTCGTGCCGCTGTTCGCGCCGGAAACCTCGCGCGCGGAAGTGCCGGTGACCGGCCTGCTGGGCCGCTTCGCGCTCTCAGGCCAGGTGGACCGCTTGGCGGTGACCGACGACGAGGTATGGATCGTCGATTACAAGACGAACCGCCCGCCGCCGCATGAGGCGGTGAATGTCGACAGGGCCTATGTCTATCAGATGGCGGCCTATCGGCGCGCCTTGCAGGCGATCTACCCCAAACATACCGTTCACTGCCTGCTTTTGTGGACTGACGGGCCGTTCATCCTGGAGCTACCGTCGCAGCAAATGGATGACCTATTCGCGGAGCAGTTTTGAAGTTCCCCTCACGCGTTGCCGGCACATGCGAAGGGGAACTTCAAAACTATTCGCTCCGCGAAATCATAAATTTGCGGTGTCGCTTATAAGCCCAAAGTTCGCATCGCCCGATTCACATTCCGCGTCCGCGAACTTTGGGCTCGCGACACCGTCCTCATCCGGCCTAATCTAGCGCCATGGATGATACTCATCAGGCCCGTAACGTCGACGGCGTGCTGTTGCGCGAGTGCTGGTACTACGCCCTGCCCTCGCACGCCTTGAAGGCGCGCGCGACGGTTCATCGCACGATCCTGGGCGAACCCATCCTGTTGGGCCGTGACGCGGACGGAAAAGCTTTTGCCTTGCGAGACACCTGCCCGCATCGCGGCACGCTTCTGTCCAAGGGCGCGTTCGACGGTCGCGAAGTGCAGTGCCCTTATCACGGCTGGCGCTTCCGCACGGACGGTCAGTGCACGGCCATTCCCTCGCAACTCGCCGATCAGAAACCGCAAGCCCAAGACATCCGCACGCAGGCCTTCCGCGTTTCCGAGCGCGACGGGAATATCTGGATCTACATCGGAACGCAGAAAGACAATCTGCCGCCTGTGCCCGTGGTGCCCGCGGTGGGGGCAAGGTTCCAGCTCCATGAGTCCTCGATCTTTGCCTGCAATATCGATGTCGCGGTGTCGGGTCTGATGGATCCCGCGCACGGCGCGTTCGTGCATCGGTCCGCGTTTTGGCGCGGCGAACATAGCATCTACGAAAAGCAGAAGGCGTTCTCGCCGCTCGCGGAAGAGGAAGGGCTGGGCTGGCGGATGGACCGTCACACCGCCTCGCGCAATTCGCGCGCCTACCGCATTTTCCTGGGCGGCGCGCCGGAAACGGACATCAGTTACAGAATCCCCGCGACGCGCATCGAGCATGCGCAGACAAAGAAATACAATTATTGCGGCCTGACGGCCTGTACGCCGATTACGGCAGAGCGCACGGAAGTGCATCATGTGATGTATTGGGATGTGCCTGGCGGCTCACTTTTGCGCCCCGTGGTCCGCGCACTGGCGAAGCGTTTCCTGGAGCAGGATCGCCAAGCGGTGATGGCGATGCAGGAAGGTTTGGCCTTCAACCCATCCACCATGCTGATCCAGGATGCCGATACACAGACCCGCTGGTATTTTCGCTTGAAACGCGAATTCTTGACCGCGCAGGCCGAGGAACGCGCGGTGCGCAATCCTCTCATGCCGACGACACTACGCTGGCGGAGCTAGCGGATTCGCGTCCTTGACGCCCCCTACCCCCCTCCCTAGATTCGGTCCATCTCTCCATTGGGGCCGCAAGCCCAAACCCAAGGAATTCCCCGAAATGAAAGACGTTTCCGATACCTCTTTTGAAACCGACGTGCTGAAAGCCGAAGGCCCGGTGCTGGTGGACTTCTGGGCGGAATGGTGCGGCCCCTGCAAGCAGATCGCCCCGTCCCTGGAGAAGCTCGACAAGGAATTGTCGGATAAACTGACGTTCACCAAGATCAACATCGACAACAACCCGAACACCCCGACCCAGTTCGGCGTGCGCGGCATTCCGACGCTGATGATCTTCAAGAACGGCCAGGTTGCGGCGACCAAAGTGGGCGCCCTGCCGGAAAGCAAGCTGAAAGAGTGGATCCAGCAGTCGCTCTAACCGGTTTTATTTTGGGGCCTGTTCTTATCGGAAAACCGAAGGCACTTTTCCGGAACAGGCCCGTAAATTGGCGAAAAATTAAGGGCCTCAGCCGACAAACGGCTGGGGCCTTTTGCTTTTTCAGCCTTTGGCCCTTAAAAAGAGCGCGAAGAGGGGCCATATGACATCAACGACCGGCGGCTATGTGACCGACACGGCCTATGTGGCCGAGTTCTATGGGGATCACGCCCCCGCCCACATGAACCTGATCGCGGCCTCGAATGGTTATCGCCCGCGCCCGTTGGACAACGGCTTCACCTGGTGTGATTACGGCTGCGGCAACGGCATCACCGCGAACGTGCTCGCGGGCTGCTTCCCGGGCGCGAAGTTCTACGGCGTCGATTTCCTGCCCGCACATATCCGTACAGCCGAACTCCTGTCGCTCCGCGGCGGGCTTCAGAACACGACCTTCATCCAGAAGAGTTTCACCGATCTCGGTCCCGACGAAATTCCATCCCTCGATTTCGCCGTGATGCATGGCGTGCTGTCGTGGATCGACGATCCGACACGTAACGCGGTTCTCGACGACGCCGCGCGCCGCCTGAAACCGGGCGGACTTCTGCTGACCGGCACCAATGCAATGCCGGGTTGGGCAGCGAAACTACCGATGCGCAACATGGTGTACTCCCTGTCGCGCGATGGACAGAATTCGCTGGAACGCGCACAGATCGGCCTCGATTGGCTGAAGAAGCTGAAAGACGCCAAGGTCAAATACTTCCGCGACAATCCCGCACTGGCCGAAGCGGTCGAGGAGCTGGAACGGCTGGATCTGCGTTACATGGCGCACGAGTATTTCAATGAGCATCTGCGCGCGTTTTATTTCGCCGAGCTGAAGGCGATGATGGAAGCCAAAGGGCTTCGCTTCGCGGGTTGCGCCCGCCTGTTCCTGAACATGGTGGACCTTTCCGTCCCGCAGGCCCTGCAAGACGAATTCCGCGCGGTGAAGACGCGCGCCGAGTTGGAAGCCAAGCGCGACTTCATCCGCAACGAGACCTTCCGCCGCGATGTCTGGATCAAGGGCGAGCCCTTGAAGAGCGAGGAAGAATGGCTGGCGGTCAATCAGGATCAGGTGTTCGGCACCATCGATCCGCTGGCCAAGATCGACCGCACCGTTGCGTTTGGGGATATTCAACTCAGCTATGAGAACGAACCGTTCGCGGCGCTCCTGAAGTTGGTGGCCGAGCGCGGGCTTTCCATCCGCGAGATGGAGGATCACCGTGCGCTGGCGGGCCTTTCGCCGTGGACGCGCTTCGAAGCCGCGCGCCTGCTGGCGGCCGGCGGCCAGGTCCTGTCGTTCCCCGCGTCCACGACGCCGGTGAAAGTGGCCAAGGATGCGCGCCTGTCGATGCCTGCCATCAACAGGGGCATGATCAAGGAGCTAGGCCTGTCCATGCCGAAGGTGGCTTTGGCCGCGCCTTATGCGGGAACCGGCGTGGAAATCAGCAATATCGACGCGATCTTATTGCTCGCGCGTTGCGAAAAAGGCCGGGACGGCGCGGTGAAACACGCCGCCAAGGTGCTGGGCGGCGACGTCGGCGATATCGTCATCGGCAATAAGACATTGACGCCGCGCGAGACTGAGGATTTGCTTAAACAGCGTTTCGCCGGCTTCGAGGCGACGATGCTCGACAAGCTTGCCGAGATCGGCGTCATCAGCGTGGAAGGCTAAACGCGAGGGAACCCTCGCTCATGATACGGCAAACGATCCTGCTCTTTGCCCAACTTCTTCCTATGCCCGCCCTTTCGGCCACAGCCGAAATGCAGGTACCGCCTTTAACGCTTACCTTCGCCGCCGACGCGAAGCTGTGCGCCGCCGCGGCCGAAAGCATCGCCGTTGAACCGCCATGCCGCGCCTTCGACGAAACCGCCTGCCCGCGCCCGGACGCGCTGAAGTTCCGCCCGGTAGCGAGCGATCAGTACGGCTATACAGAAGTCGCGCTGGCGCCGGAACGCTCCCCCGCCGCCTACACCATCCTTTATCTGCAACGATACCGCGGCGACGTGACACCGCGCCTGATGGAAACGTGGAAGGTGAACAGCGCGGACCTCAAGAAAGTGTTCGATACGCCGCCGGGCCTCATCACATTCGAGGACCGTTATCAATTCCATCCGGGGCCGAAATCGAACCTGCCTTCCGATACCAACGCACACGCACTTCACGACCTATTGCGCGCCAGCGAGAAAATCTCGAACGAGTGGTCGGCGACAATAGATTTGCTGGGCGACGCCCATGCCGTCGTGCGTGAATGCCAGGGAAGCTGGCGCTTCGGCGGCTACTACCGCTGCGCACGCGTCAGCAAGTTGACGTTCATGAAACTCGCCGCGAACGGCCCCGCGGCGCGCAGCTGCGAATTCACGTTCATTCAAAAGAAGAACGATCTTACTTCGCAATCCAGATAATTTGATCGGGCCCGCGGCTGCCGTCGATGACCCTCTCCGGCACGCCGGCGATGCGCAGCGGTTGCCGATGCATCATGGTCACCGCATATAGGGCAATCTGATCGATGCCCCAAGACAGCCGGCCTTGCGCATGATAGTGCGCGATGTAACCCGCGACGCCACGCAGGTAGTCGCGCGCCGCCGGCGTGTTCGCCGCACCAATGCAGGACGCGACCACCTTGTTGCGGACATCAAAGCGCCCCGGCAGCAGATATAGACCGACGTCATGCCCGGCAAGAACCTCGAACATGAAGTCAACGCCGGCCTTGAAGATCGTATCAGCGTCGACCATCCACACCGATGCCGCCGAACTCAAAAGCAGCTGCCAGTACCGAATGAAACGGACCGCGTGATAGTAACCTCGCGCCTTCAGGGCTTCGCCGCCGCGCAGGCCCGTCCATTCGCCGGAAAGACACCAAGTGAGGTTTGGAATGGCCGCAAGACGCTGGACCACCTCGGCGCGCTCCTCGGGCAACATGTCGAAGATATGCAGCGCAAGGCATGTTTCGGGCCCATTGTGTCCCGCGAAGGACTCGACGAGACCCCAACCGAATTTCTGGAAATAGAAATAGTCCGCGCAAGTGAGGACGACGCGATCCGTGCCAACGGGAACGTCGCGGGTCACCAGAACAGGCGGAAGGTTCATCGCGGCGTCATGAACTTTGCTTGGGAGCGCGGCATGAAACATCGGATCCAGGTTCATGACGGACGACGGATGGTCGCCACTCGCCCGTCGCAGCTGCGCGAAAATCTTCTCAGCTTCATCGATGGCCCCGAGCGCCGTATATGCGTCTGCGAGCAGGACGGCGGCGGCAAAGGACTGGCGGTCGCGCTGCAAAAACGCGGCCGCCTCACGGATCAGCGCAATGACTTCGTCCTTCGCGAACCGCAGATCAAGGTCCGCGATGCTTTTGGCATTGGTTAAGGAAAGCCCCGCCGCGCGCCGGCGATGCTTGTCCCGATAACGCGCCAGCATGTGCATATCGTGAAGACGTATGACCTCGCCGGACGGCAGCGTACGTAGACGCTCCTCGATGAGAGCGACCATCTCATCGGCGAACGCGTCACCCGCCGCCGCGCAACAGGCATAGAGCAAATCGGGATCGTACGGAGACCGCGCGAGCTGCGCGCAACGATTTTTGAAATCGAGATTGGTCATATAAGAAGCGGGTACCGTCTCAGTCTTCCATTAAGGCCTTGTTGGTGCGATCGGTCATCAGCAACGTGGCGATGAAGCTGATGGCACAGCACACGGCCATATAAAAGGCGATGGCGTAGCCCGTTTTGTACTGAGCCAGGAGCGCGGTGGCAATGATGGGCGCCGGGCCGCCCGCGAAAACCGACGCGAGTTGGTAGCCCATGGACGAACCTGAGTAGCGCAGACGACCCTTGAAACTTTCGGCGATGAGCGCGGCTTGCGGGCCGAACATAATATCGTGCGGGATAAGCGAGACTGCGATGGCGAGGAAAGCCCAGGCCGGGACCATCGTGTCGAGTGCGGTGAAGTAGAGGAAACCGAAAACGCCATTCACCACACAACCGACGAGATAGGTGCGTTTGCGCCCCCAACGGTCGGAGAGCCAGCCAAAGAGCGGAATCGTGAAACATGAGAGCGCCGCGCAGACCATGACGGCCTGCAGGAGGAAATCGCGCTGCATACCGAGCTGCGCCGTGCCGTATGAAAAGATGAAGGCGGTAAAGATATAGAACGGCGCTTGCTGCCCGGTGCGCGCGAAGGCCGAGAGCAGGATCTCTCGAGGATGCTCCTTTACGGCCTGGATAAAGGGCTGCCGCTCGATCTTGTTCTCGGCGGCGAGTTTACGGAACGTCGGGGTCTCGAGGATACCGAGGCGGATATACAACCCGACCCCGACCAGGAGGATGCTGATGAGGAACGGCACACGCCAGCCCCAATCGAAGAAGGCATCACCGGAATAGGCGCTGAAGGCCAGGACAGCCAAGTTGGCGGTGAACACGCCCATGGGCACGCCCCACTGCGGCCAGGATGTGATGAAGCCGCGATGCTTATCGCTCTTGGCCCACTCCATGGCGAGTAATACGGCGCCGCCCCACTCACCGCCGACGCCGATGCCTTGGATAAAGCGCAAGAACGTGAGGATCACCGCGCCCCAAAGCCCAATGCTTTCATACGAGGGCACAAGCCCCACGGCAAAAGTCGCGAGGCCCATGAGGAGAAGCGTGGCGACGAGAGTCCCTTTGCGTCCGATACGGTCGCCGTAGTGGCCGAAGATCGCCGCACCTAGCGGACGAGAGAGGAACCCAACGAAATAAACGGAAAAGGCCTGAAGGGTCGCAATCACCGGCTCGGATTGGGGAAAGAACAGCTTCCCGAACACGAGACCGGTCACGGTCGAGTAGAGAAAGAAGTCATACCATTCGATGGTACTGCCGATGGCGCTGGCGACGACGGCGCGGTTGAGCTGCTTTCGATGATCCGTCTCGGAGAGTTCGCGAAACGCAGCATCGGCCATCGGCGCCACTCCTTCTAATCAATATCCTGACCCGTGCGATCTTTGAGCAACATTGTCGCGACAACGCTCACCGCACAGCAGACCGCGAGATAAACGGCAATCGCGTAGCCGCTACCGGTCTCTCGCAGAAGATAAGCCGCGATGATCGGGGCGGGGCCACCGGCGACGATGGCCGTCAATTGATAGCCGATGGACGAACCCGAATAGCGCAGCTTTCCGGTGAAGCTTTCGGCGATGAGCGCGGCTTGCGGGCCATACATCATGCCCCATACGAACAACGACAGGGCGATGGCGAAATAGGTCGCCGCCGGGGACGTGCCCATAATGGTGAAGTAGATGAAGCCGACAACCGCCGTGCCGACCACGCCCGCCAGATAGACCTTCCTGCGGCCGATGCGGTCCGAAAGATAGCCCGCGAGCGGAATCCAAATGAACCCGAGAAGCGCGGCGGCGAGAAGCGCTTCGAGAAGCACCTCGCGTTCGTATTTCAGGGTTTGCGTACCGTACGTGAGCACGAACGTCGTGAAGATATAGAAAGAGGCGTTCTCGCCCACGCGCGCGAGCGCCGAAAGGAGAATCTCCTTCGGATGGCGCTTGATGACTTCAAGCATCGGCGCTTCGGCAATTTCGTTCTTCTCCTGAAGCTTGCGGAAGGTCGGCGTCTCGACAACACCCAAGCGGATGTACATTCCCACGCCGACGAGCAGCAGGGACAGGAAGAAGGGAATGCGCCAGCCGTAAGTGAAGAAATCATCGCCGGTCGCAAGGCTGACGCCCAACACCACGAGGTTGGCGAGCGCAAGGCCCAGCGGCACACCGAACTGCGGCCAAGAGGCCGCGAAACCGCGATGTTTGTTGGTCCGCGTCCATTCCATGGACATGAGCACCGCCCCGCCCCACTCGCCGCCGACACCGATGCCCTGGATAACACGCAGCAGCGCAAGGAGCACCGCCCCCCAAATTCCGATGCTGTCATAGGTCGGCACGAGAGCCACGGCGAAGGTGGCGATTCCCATCAGCATGAGGGTGGCGACCAAACTCGCCTTGCGCCCGATGCGATCACCGTAATGACCGAAGATGGCGGCCCCCACGGGACGTGCAACGAAACCAACCGCAAACGTGATCAACGCGCCGATGGTGGCGGAGAATGGATCGGTCTGGGGGAAGAACAATTTCGGAAGGACAAGACCCGCAGCGATGCCGTAGAGGAAGAAATCATACCATTCGATCGCGGTGCCCACCGTGCTCGCGATCACGGCGCGGCGCAGATGCTTCTGGTGCGCCTCGTCGGACAACGGCTGAGTCGAAACGTCGCTGCTCATCGAACCCCCCAAACAACCCGATCATTGTCAATAAATCGGGAGGCCAGTCAAAGAATTTGCGGGCGCGCGGAATATGACGTAGGCAGGGTCCATGGGAACGGAATATCTACTGCTTGCGGGGGCGGCCTTCCTGGCGGGCGTGATGAACGCGCTGGCCGGCGGCGGCACCTTCATCACCTTTCCGGCGCTGGTTTTTACGGGGGTCCCCTCCGTGATCGCGAATGCATCGAATGCCGTCGCTCTGGTTCCCGCCTCCTTCGCGAGCGCCTGGGCCTACCGGCGCGACTTTCAGAATGTCGAGAACCTGTCCTTTAAATCGATGGTCGCCGTGAGCCTGGTGGGCGGCGTCATCGGCGCGGTGCTTCTAGTCTCGACGCCCGAAACCACCTTCGATGCCCTGGTGCCGTGGCTGCTGTTGGCGGCAACGTTGGTGTTCGCCTTTGGCCCGAAGTTCATCCCGAAATTACGCGAACGCTTCCACATCGGGCCGGCCACGCTTTTGTTTTTGCAATTCTGCGTCGGGATCTACGGCGGCTATTTCGGCGGAGCCATGGGCATCGTCATGCTCGCGGTCTACAGTCTGTTCGGCCTCACGAACCTCAACGCCATGAACGCGATGAAGGCGATGATGGCCGGCTTCATCAACGGCGTGTCGGTGTTTGTCTTCGTGTTCACGGGCAATGTCGTATGGAAGCAGACCCTGTTCATGATGGTTTTCGCCATCATCGGCGGATATTTCGGCGCGCACTATGGGCGCAAACTGAACCCGAAATATCTGCGGGCGCTGATCATCCTCATCAGCAGCATCGTGACGATCGTCTTCTTCGTCAGGCTCTAGCGTTATCCTTGAGCACCTCACCGGCGAGATACAATGAGCCGCAGATAAGCACGCGCGAACGCGTCTTGCCGTTCGCGATGATCGCGCGCAAAGCTCGTTCGGACGAGTCCGCGGCATCGGGCGCGGCGAAACCGGCCGCGACGGCCGCCGTGGCGAGATCATTCGGCTTATAGGCCATATCGTTATGGATCGGCACAGCCGTGAAGCTGGCGGCGCGGCGCGCGAGCGGGCGTAGATAATCGACGGCCGCCTTGGTCGAGAGCATGCCGCAGATGAGATGGAGCGGCGCGTCCGACCACTGTTCGTCAGCGAGGGCGGCGATCACATGCCCCGCGCCGGCATTGTGCCCGCCGTCGAGCCAGAGCTCCCAGCCCACGGGCAGGAGCCGTGCAAGCGGACCTTCCATGAGACGCTGGGCCCGCGCCGGCCATTCGATATTGCGGAAACCACTTTTGATCGCGAACGCCGGAATGGGAAGGCGCGTCTGTTCCAGCGCAGCCAAGGCGAGGCCGGCGTTGTCGTGTTGGTGGCGTCCCGGAAGCGATGGCGTCGGCGCGGACCATTTGACGCCCTCGCCTTCAAAGGAAAGCGATCCTTCACGCGGGTTCGAAATGCGCCAGTCACGGTCCTGGAGCTTCAGCGGCGCGCCAACGGCGCGAGAATACTGTTCGACGACGGCGAGCGCCTCGGGCTGCTGCGCAACGCTGACGCACGGCACGCCGGGCTTCATAATGGCCGCCTTTTCGCCGGCGATGGCCGCGAGAGTGTCGCCGAGATACTGCATGTGATCCATGGAGATCGAGGCGAGCACGGTGACAAGCGGAGAGGCGACCACGTTGGTGGCATCGAAGCGTCCGCCCAGGCCCACTTCCAGCAACGTCACATCGGCGGGCACCCGGGCGAAGGCCATGAAGGCGACCGCCGTGGTCACTTCGAAGAAGGTGATAGGGCGACCCGCGTTCACCTCTTCGACCTTCTCAAGAAGCGCGAGCAGGAGCGCCTCATCGATAAGGTCACCCACCAGCCGAATGCGCTCATTGAAACGCACGAGATGCGGCGAAGTATAGACATGCACTTTGTAGCCAGAAGCCTCGAGGACCGCGCGCATGGTGGCGACGGTCGAGCCTTTGCCGTTGGTCCCGGCCACATGGATGACCGGCGGCATGCGTTGTTCGGGATGGCCGAGATCCGCAAGCAGCCGGTGCATGCGGTCGAGCGAGAGATCGATGATCTTAGGGAATAGATGCGTCAGCCGTTCGAGCGCGGCATCGACGTTATTGGAAACGGTCACATTGGAGCTGGTCAGGGCGAACGCCTCACGCTCAAGCCGTCATCCTCGGCGCACGCCGAGGACCTAGGATTGCGCGACTGGAGATGTGCGGCAAAGCCGGAGCGTAAGGCATGGCAGGCGCTTCATCACCCTGGAGCCCGAAGCAGAAACCTATTCTGCCGGGGGCGTATCCGAATCGTAGTGATCTGCGTCCGGCACGGTCGGATCTGGGGGAGCGAAACGGCCGCCCTCCTCGCCACGGCGCTTCTTACGGCGCGCGTTCGGCGGAAGATTAACGACATCCGCCGCCGGATTGGTATGCAGGAGTAGACCGAGCAGTTGGACAAGCTGGGCCCGCAGTTCATGGCGCGGCACCACGAGGTCCACCATGCCGTGCTCCATCAGATATTCCGAGCGCTGGAAGCCTTCGGGCAACTTCTCGCGGATGGTCTGTTCAATCACGCGGGCTCCCGCGAAGCCGATGATGGCGCCGGGTTCGGCGACCGCGATATCACCGAGCATGGCGAAGGAGGCCGTGACGCCGCCGGTGGTGGGGTCGGTGAGGATGACGATGTAAGGAAGTCCCTTCTCGCGCACCTTGTTCACGGCGACGGTGGTCCGCGCCATCTGCATCAGCGAGAGAATGCCCTCCTGCATGCGCGCGCCGCCCGAGGACGGGATCACAATGAGCGGCGCTTCCTGAAGCACGGCGAGTTCGGCGGCGGCAACGATGGCTTCGCCGACGGCGGCGCCCATGGAACCGCCCATGAAGTCGAACTCAAACGCGGCGATAACGACACCGAGCCCCCCCATGGCGCCGTGACCGACGACCACGGCGTCTTTCAGGCCGGTTTTGGCCTGCGCGGCCTTGAGACGATCGGCGTAGCGCTTGGTGTCCTTGAACTTGAGCGGATCGACGGTGACCGGCTGGAGTTCGATTTCGGTCCACACGCCGTTGTCGAACAGCATGCGCAGGCGATCGCGCACGGGCATGCGCAGATGATGACCGCAGTGCGTACAGACCCTGAGGTTCTTCTCCAGCTCGCGGTGGAACATCATCTCGCCGCACTTGGTACACTGGAGCCAGAGGTTGTCCGGAACCTCCTTCATGGCGGCGGCCACCGCGCTCGCGCCTTTTTTATT
Organism: Pseudomonadota bacterium; assembly: GCA_020160875.1. GTDB lineage: Bacteria > Pseudomonadota > Alphaproteobacteria > Rhodospirillales > Rhodospirillaceae > SHVO01. The sequence goes on along the minus strand of JAIUPE010000004.1, from coordinate 970 downwards.
GCGGAGCTTCTGAATCTTCGGACGGACGAAATTCGTCAACCAGTTCATGGAGATATTCCTACCCGCGAATGGGCGTACTCTAACAGAAAGTGAAGGAAAACGTCAGGGCCAGGCGCCGTGGACACCCGCGGCCAGGCTTTTGACGAATTCCAGGACGTTAACGGACAGCCGGCGGTCCACGGCACCGTCCTTATCCACGCCCTTGGCGATGATATCGACGATGGCGGACCCCACCACCGCCGCGTCGCAATGCGCGCCAATGGCGCGCGCCTGCTCGGGCGTGCGGATGCCGAACCCGACAGCGATCGGCAGATCGGTATGGCGGCGCAGGCGCGCCACGGCGTCCTTCACGGCGTTCTCATTGGCTGTGGCCGTGCCGGTGACGCCGGTGATGGAGACATAATAGACGAAGCCAGAGGCTTCTTTCAGGATTACCGGCAAGCGCTGGTCCGAAGACGTTGGCGCCGTCAGGAAAATCATATGCATGTTGTTGGCGCGAAGATGCACCGTGAGCTCGCTCGATTCCTCGGGCGGAAGATCGACGACGATGACACCATCGACCCCTGCGGCAGCGGCATCCTGGGCGAATTCCTGCGCGCCGTAGTGATAGATCGGATTGTAGTAGCCCATGAGAATGACGGGCGTGTCGATCTCGGTCTCGCGGAATGCCTTCACGGCGGCAAGCACATCGGCGATCTTGGTCTTGTGCTTCAAAGCACGTTGGCTGGAGAGCTGGATCGCCGGGCCGTCGGCCATGGGATCGGAGAAGGGCATGCCGAGCTCGATGATGTCGGCGCCGGCGCGCGGCAGGGCGCGCATGATCGAAAGCGAGGTGTCGTAGTCGGGATCGCCGCCCATGAAGTAGGTGACGAGCGCCGGACGCCCCTCGCCCTTGAGCTTCCTCATGCGGCGGTCGATGCGGGTGGTGGCGGAGGGGCTGTCGGTCATCTCAGATCTCCATGCCCATCAT